>DATJOQ010000400.1:0-12153 GCA_035506935.1 Binataceae bacterium (SeqCode)
GCGCGAGCGCAGCGGTTTAAAGCCGCGGCGCTATGTCCAGATCGCGCCGGACGCGGCAAGCGTGTCGCGTTCGGCGCGGCTCAAGCCAAGCAATTCTCCAAGTACGTAATCGTTGTCGTCGCCAATTTCCGGCGCGCATCGCGGCGCCAAAGACGGCGAGGCGGAAAGCTTGAACGGGATACCCGGAACGCGCGTGGTGCTGCCGTCGGGCAGCTTGACCGCGGGCCAGAAGCCGCGCGCCTGAAGCTGCGGATCGCGTTGGCACAGATCGGCGCCGTTTGAGACGACTCCAGCCACGATTCCTGCCTGTTGCAGGGTCGCCATCGCTTCTTCGGCCGCGATCTCCAACGTCCACTGAGTGATATGCGCGTCGAGCTCCACGCGATTGCGCATCCGCAGGAACAAGGTGCGGAATTTTTCGTCGGAGGCCCACAATGGCGAACCAATCGCGGTCACGAAACGGCGCCATTCGGAGTGCGAGCGTACCGCGATCGAAATCCATCGATCGTCGTCGCCGCGATCGCTGCGGCATCGATAGAGCCCGCAGGGCGCGGCCGGAGCTTCCTGCGAATTGTGGCCGAAGGGCTTTTGCAATCGCTCGTTGACCGCGGCGTCGAGCAGCGCTGGACCGATCACGCTGGCGACCGCCTCGAATTGCGACAAATCGATGAACTGGCCGCGCCCAGTTCGGCTGCGATGCCACAGCGCGATCAATGCCGCCAGCGCGCCCGCCTGCCCTGCCGCCATATCAGCGTAAGAATAGCCCCATCCCACTGGATCTCCGCGCTCATCCGCCATCATCATCGTGTAACCCGTGAGTGCCTGCAGCGTCGGGCCGTAACTCACGTCGTTGACGCGCGGACCGTTGCGGCCGAATCCCGACATGCCGATACAGATGATATCGGGCTTGATTGCTGCCAGGCTCTCGTAATCCATTTGCCATTGGCGCATCACGCGCGCGGAGAAGTTGTCGATCACGACGTCGCTGATTTTCGCCAGCCGGCGCGCGAGTTCGATTCCTCTTGGCTCGGCCATGTTGATCGCGACTGAAAGCTTGTTGCGATTGAGCCCGCCCTGAAGACCGACGCGCCGCGGTCTGAGCGGAGCGGGAATCTTGCGCTCGAGCTTGATAACCTCGGCGCCCTGGTCGGCGAGAATCCGCGTCGCGAGCGGACCGGCCACGACCCAGGTGAAATCGAGCACGCGGATTCCGTTAAGCGGCGGCGAGGACAATCAAATCACTCCTTCGGCGGCGAGTGCGGCGAGCTGATCGGTCTCGAGGCCCAGCTCGGACTTGAGAATCTCGCCGCTATGCTCGCCAATCAGCGGCGGCCGCCGATACACGCATCGCGGCGCAGCGCCCAAGCGAAACGGCGCGCCCGGATAACGGAACGTTCGGCCCAGTTCGGGATGCTCCACCTCAACGAAAAATCCTCGCGCCGCGAGCTGCTCGTCGCCAAGCAGGGCCTCGGGCGGCCGCACCACTCCGTACGCGAGCCGCAGAGCCTGCGCGCGGCTCGCCAGCTCCGCGCAATCGTAATCCTTGATCCATTGATCGAGCACGTCGAACAGATGCTCGGCGTGCTCGGCGCGATAGAGAGCGTCATTCCACTGCGGCTCAATCAGGTCCTGCGCCTTGCCGTCGGCCGCGACCCATTGAATCAGCGACGTCCAATCGCCAAGCGTGCAGTGCACGACGTAGCCGTCACGGCAGCTGCCGACCCGGAAAAATCGGCTCCAATGGAGCGTGCCCTGGCGCCGGTCGATTTTATGTTCGCCGAAGTAGCTCGCGGCAACCTGCTCGACCGCCGCGGCAGTGGCCTCCTGAATGCTCAGGTCGATCCATTGGCCTTGGCCGCCTTGCTCGCGCTGGAGCAGCGCGCACACGATCGCGATCGCTCCGTGTTCGGCGCCGCAATGATACGACTGCAGCCCCAGCGGTCGGATCGGCGCCTGCTCGGGAAAGCCGTTGACGTAGAGCATCCCGCCGAGCGCGGCCAGGCTGGTGTCGTCAGCGATAAAGTCGCGATACGGTCCGGTCTGACCGAATGGCGCGAGCGAACAAAGAATCAATGATCGCGCTTGTCGATGCAGCCGTTGCCATCCGAGGCCCAACCGATCGAGCTCGCCGGGTGCGAAGCTTTCGATCACAACGTCGGCGGTGCTCGCCAGCGCCAGCAGCAGATCGACGCCGCGTGAGCAGCCGAGATCGAGCGTCAGCGAGCGCTTGTTTAGATTGTAGAACCAGAAGAACAGGCTGCGGTCCGGATGCGGCAGATCATCCAAAAAAGGGCCGATGCGGCGCGCGCGATCGCCGCCCGGCGGCTCGACCTTGATGACGTCGGCACCCATGTCGGCGAGGATACGACCGCACAAAGCCGCCTTGTGATCGGTGAGATCGAGAATGCGCAGACCCGCGAGCGCGCCAGGCTCGTTCATCGAAGCGATAGCCTAGGCGGCGATACGGCGCGCGGCGCCATAAGTCTTGCGATATACGCGGATCAGCGCCGCGAACACCGCGATTACGGCGGGGCCGGCAAACAACCCAACCGCTCCATAAGCTTCGACTCCCCCCGCGATACCGAAGAACACCGCCAGGGTCGGCAATCCCGAATCGCCACCCATCGCGGCCGGCTTGACCAGGTTATCGATAACTCCGACCGAGAGCGTCCCCCACACCAGCATCGCGATAGCGTGACCCCATCCGTAGGCATAGAGCAGGTATAACGACGCCGGCACCCAGATCAGCGCCGTGCCACCGACTGGCAACAGGCCGAACGCGGCGCTCAGCACCGCGAGAAAAATCCAGAACGGCACCCCGAGCACCGCGTACATCAGGCCCAGCGTCACGCCCTCGAGAAAGGCGGTCAGCAGCAACCCGCGCATCACCGCGGACAACGTAAGTCGCAAGCTCTCGAACACCAGGATTTTGTCGTCCTCGTGAAGCGGCGTCAGGTTGCGCACCGTCTCGTAATATTCTTCACCGTCACGCAAAATGTAAAACAGCGTGAACAACATCACCCCGAAGTGGATCACGAACGAAACCAGGTTCTTTGCGATTCCGGTCAAGTCGGAGAGCATCAGATTGCTCATCGCCTTCGCCCCGTCCAGCACCATCTGCGTAGCCTGGTCCTGAAGGTCGACTCCGACTCGCGCGAGCATCGTGCTTAACGAACTCACCAATCGCGAGTGCAGCGCCAGGTTCTTAAGCGGAGTGATTTTCGTAGTCCGAACCATTTCGGAGAGCGAGGCGTAGAAGCTGGTCGCCTGGCCAGCCACTGCTGCGGCAAGCCACAGGCCCGGAATAATAACGCCGAGAGCGACCGCGACCGTGATCATAAGTGCCGCCGCGGTGCGTCGCTTGGTAAGATTGGTGGCCTGCGTCATCAGCGGGTAAAAGACGAATCCCAGCAGAGCCGCCCAGATGATGGCGTCGAGAAAAGGAGACAACAGCTGATACAGCTCATAGGCCATCAGGGCCAGCAGTAAGAAGAAGAAGCCCCGGACGATGCGTTCTCTATCCATAACCCTCGAAAAGCATGCAGCTTAGCAAAAGCTGGCCTCGGCCGTCTGGTGCGGCGCATTCTTGGTTGCTCAAGGCCACAATATTTGTTAGCGCTTGTGGTCGCTTGTTATTCGCAGCCAACAGGAGGCACGTAGCTCAGCGGGAGAGCACTTCCCTGACGCGGAAGGGGTCGGCGGTTCAATCCCGCCCGTGCCTACCAGGGTCTCTTCTGGTCAATTCCGGCTCCGGAACACTCCCGGCTGCGGAAACGTCAGTCCGCGACATCGCCGACGCGTCTTTGTTTTCTATCACGATTGCTCTTTATGCGACGACGCTTTAATTCCCACTAGATGAGTTCGGAAATTATCGTCACGGTTCGGGGCGCTACCCGTACGGTGCCGCGCGGCACACGGGCTCGCGAAATCCTGAAGGATCTCGACGGCGGCAAGTTCGTCGCCGCGCGAGTCGACGGCAAACTGGTCGACTTGAGCCGTCCGATCGAACAGGACGCGAGCGTCGAGCCGGTAGCTGCCGATAGCCCGGAGGGCCTCGACGTTATTCGCCATTCAACCGCGCATCTGATGGCGCAGGCGGTACAGAGCCTTTATCCGGGAACCCAGGTAACAATCGGACCGACGATCGAAGACGGGTTCTTTTACGACTTCGCGCGCGACACGCCGTTCACCGCCGAGGATCTGCCGAAGATCGAGAGCAAAATGCGCGAGCTGGCCAAGGCGGATCAGAAGATCGAGCGGATCGAAGTGGACCGCGACGAGGCGATCCAGACTTTCGATCGCATGCACGAGGCCTACAAGGTCGAGATCATCAAGGAAATCCCCGAGCCGAAGGTCTCGATCTATCGCCAAGGCGATTGGATGGATCTGTGCCGCGGACCGCACGTGCCCTCGACCCGCTATCTGAAGGCGTTCAAGCTGACCTCGGTGGCAGGCGCCTATTGGCGCGGCGACGAGCGCAACGCGATGCTGTGGCGGATCTACGGCACCGCATTCGCCGACAAGGAAGCGCTCGAAGAACATCTGAAGTTGCTCGAGCTGGCCCGCGCGCGCGACCATCGGAAGCTCGGCCGCGAGATGGGCCTGTTCATGTTCGACCCGCTTTCGCCCGGCTCGCCGTTCTTCCTGCCCAAGGGAACTGTCATTTACAACCAGCTCGTCGAATACATCCGACGGCTTTACCGCCGTTATGGCTTCGACGAGGTGATCACGCCGATCATCTTCAAGAATGACCTGTGGCGGACATCCGGTCATTGGGAGATGTTCCGCGACAACATGTTCCTCACCAGCGATCGCGAGAGCGAGGCGGGCGAGCTGAATTACGGCGTCAAGCCGATGAATTGCCCCGGTCACGCGCTGGTTTATCGCCAGGAGAAACGCTCCTACCGCGATCTGCCGCTGCGACTGGCCGATTTCAGCAAGCTGTATCGCGCCGAGCGCTCCGGCACGCTGCACGGACTCACCCGGGTACGGATGATGTCGCAGGACGACGCGCATATCTTCTGCGCGCCGGAGCAGGTCGAACAGGAAATCGACCGCAACCTCAAGATGATTCGCGACGTGTATGGGGCGTTGGGGTTCGACCAGATAGAGCTCAAGCTCGCGACCATGCCGGAAAAGCACCTTGGCAGCGAAGAGGGATGGCGCCGCACAGAGGCCATGCTGGGCGCCGCGATGGAACGCAACGGATTTCGTTTTGAAATCAATCCGGGCGAGGGAGCGTTTTACGGGCCGAAGATCGAGACCTACGTGGCCGACGCGCTCAAGCGCAAGTGGCAGCTCGCGACGATTCAGCTTGATTTCAACATGCCCGAGCGCTTCGACTTGAGCTTCACCACCAGCGCCGGCACGGAAGAGCGTCCGGTGATGATCCATCGGGCGATCTTGGGCTCGCTCGAACGTTTTATCGGCGTGCTGCTTGAGCATACGGGAGGCGTGCTGCCTTTTTGGTTGGCACCCGAGCAGGTGCGTATACTGTCGCTCAGCGAAAAAGTTGAGGCTTACGCGGCAGAACTCTTGCAGATGGTGCGCGACAGAGGATTTCGCGCGAGCGCTGATTTGCGCAACGAAAAGCTCGGTTTCAAGGTTCGCGAGGCCGAGTTGGCGAAGATTCCGTACATGGTGGTCGTCGGCGAGCGTGAGGCGGAACAGCGCACGGTCTCGATACGGCGGCTGCGTGGCGAGAAAAGTCAGGTGATGGATCTGGAAAGTATGCTCCAATTACTCCAAGCCGAACCACTGCCAGCGTGAAAATGAAGGAGGTGTCCTATCGTTAGAGATTTTCGTGTTCCGCCATCGCGGGAACCCTCGGTACGTGTCAATCAATCAATTCGGGCGCCGGAGGTGCGAGTGATCGATGCGGACGGCACACAGGCCGGAATCATGAGCGCTCGCGACGCTATCCGTCTGGCCGAAAGCCGTAATCTCGACCTGGTCGAGGTTGCGCCGACCGCCCATCCACCGGTCTGCCGCGTGATGGATTTCGACAAGTACCGATACACGCAAAAGAAAAAAGCACACGACGCCAAGCGCGGCACCACGGCGACCGTAATCAAGGAAGTGAAGATGGGCGCACTGACCGACAAGCACGATATTGATTTCAAAGTTCGTCATATCCGGCGCTTTATTACTGAGGGGCATCGTGTTAAGGTTACAGTTTCGTTTCGCGGCCGGCAGATAACCCATCCCGAATTGGGCAGGAGCTTGCTGGACGGAATCGTGCAGACGGTACAGGACGTCGCCCAGGCAGAGGGGAATCCCAGGATGGAAGGGCGCAGCATGTCGGTGCTGTTGACGTCGCGATAGGCCGCACAACTTAAGAAACGAACTTTTATGCCGAAGATTAAGACTAGTCGCAGCGCGGCCAAGCGATTTCGATTTACCAAGACCGGTAGGGCGAAACACAAGAAGGCATTTCTGCGCCATCTGCTGTCGTCGAAGAGCCGCGGTCGCAAGCGCCATTTGCGCAAAGCCGGAATTCTGAACAAGGTTCAAACCAAAATCGCGCACGCCCTGGTGCCATACGCGTGACGCGCGCGATATTGAGTGAGTAACCGTAGCTTTTAAGAAGGACTGATTCGCGATGCCTCGTGCCAAAGGCGGTCCCAAGACCCGTCGCCATCATAAGCGCCAAATGAAGCTCGCCTCCGGTTTCGTCGGCGGCCGCAAGCTCTACCGCCAGGCCCGCAACACGCTGGAAAAAGGGCTGACTTACGCCTATCGCGATCGCAAGCAAAAGAAGCGTAATTTTCGCGCGCTCTGGATCGTGAGAATCAACGCGCTGGTGCGCGAGCACGGACTCAGCTATTCGAGCTTTATCAGCGGGCTAAAGAAGGCTGGCGTCGGGCTCGATCGCAAGCAGCTCGCCGCGCTGGCGCTTCAGCGCGACCAATTGTTTACCGAGTTGGTGCGCGTTGCGAAAAGCGCGCTGGGCGCCACCGCCGCTTAGGCCCGCTCGCTTCAATTCGCATCGCGCACCCGATCGAGACCATGTGGTCCGCAGCCACATGGTTTTTCGTTTCAGAAAATTAGCGCGGAACTGATTCAGGACCGCGATGCAAGATTGCGATGCAAGAACGCAATGAAAGACCAGCTTGAAGAAATTCGCCGGCAGGCGCTGACCGAACTCGGCGACGACGCCGGCCCCGAGCAAATCGAGAACGTGCGCGTGCGCGTGCTCGGGCGCTCGGGCGAGCTCACCACCATCCTGCGCGGGATGAACCAGGTGCCGGTGGCCGACCGCCCCGAGATCGGCCGTATGGTCAATCAGATAAAGGGCGAGCTCGAGGCGCGGATCGAAGAACTACAGAATCGTTTGTCGCGGGCCGAATTGGAGCGCTCGCTGCGTGAAGAACGTCTCGACGTGACCCTCCCCGGGGTGCGCGTTCCGCGCGGCCGGCTCCATCCGATTACGCGGACCGAACAGCGCATGCTCGACATCCTGGTCGGACTTGGCTTCGAAGTGGCCGTAACGCCCGACGTGGAAGACGACTTTCATAATTTCGGCGCGCTCAACTTTCCGCCCGACCATCCGGCGCGTGAGATGCAGGACACCTTTTTTCTCGGTGGCGGACAACTGCTGCGCACGCATACTTCCAACGGGCAAATCCGCGTGATGGAGCATCGCAAGCCGCCGCTGGCGGTGGTATGCCCCGGTAATTGCTACCGTCCCGACGAACTCAGCGTGCGCTACTCGCCGATGTTTACGCAGATCGAAGGCTTCATGGTCGATCGCGCGGGCGCGGTCACGATGGCGCATCTGAAGGGCGCGCTCAGCGAATTCGTGCGCGAGATTTTCGGCGCCGATACCAAGGTGCGGTTTCGCGCGAGCTTCTTTCCGTTTACCGAGCCGAGCGCCGAACTCGATATCAATTGCATCTTTTGTGGCGGCGCGGGATGCCGCGTATGCAAGACTACCGGATGGATCGAGATCCTGGGCTCGGGAATGATTCATCCCAACGTGCTGCGCGCAGTCGGATGTGATCCCGAGCAGTACCAGGGCTTCGCCTTTGGAATCGGGGTCGAGCGCGTCGCCCAATTGACGCTCGGGGTCGACGACATGCGGCTGTTTTTCGAAAACGATCTCCGTTTCCTGAATCAGTTTTAGAGATTCGATTGCATCATGAAGGTCGCACTTAGCTGGCTCAAAGAATTCGTTCCGATCGAATCCAACGTAGCGGAGCTCAGCCGCCGTCTCAGCGTCGCCGGGCTCGAGGTCGAGAAGGTCGAGCGCATTGCTCCGGCTTTTGTTGGCGTGGTGGTGGGCAAGGTCCTCAAAGTCGAGCGTCATCCGGATGCCGAACGGCTGAACCTGTGCGAGGTCGAAGCTGGATCGGGCGAACGCTTCCACGTGGTGTGTGGCGCGCCCAATGTCACTGCGGGAATGATCGCGCCGTTTGCCCGCGTCGGCGCGCGCCTGGGCGGCAAAGCTGACGGTGCGGGGGGCAACGGCGGCAACCTGGAAGCGGTTGCACCGCTGGAAGCCGCGGTGATCCGCGGCGTACGGTCCGAAGGGATGCTGTGCTCGGAGCGCGAGCTTGGCTTTTCGGATGACCATGCCGGGATCATGTCACTCGATCGCGACGCTCCGCTCGGTACGGATCTGACGACTTATCTTGGAATCGAAGACACGGTGCTGGATATCGCGATCACGCCGAATCGCGGCGATTGCCTGTCGATACTGGGCGTGGCGCGCGAAATCGCGGCCTTGTTCGATCTGAAACTGAAGTTGCCCAAACTCGACCCGTCGAAGCTCAAACCCGTCGCGAGCAACGGCGAAGGCGCGATGTCGCCGACGGTGGAATTGATCGCAGCGGATTTGTGTCCGCGCTACGCGGCGCTTGCGATGAACGGAATCCGCATTGGGATTTCGCCGCTGTGGATAAGACGGCGTCTGGCGCTGTGCGGGATGCGCCCGCTGAACAACGTGGTCGATGTCACCAATTACGTGATGCTCGAGCTTGGGCAGCCGCTGCACGCCTTCGATTTCGCGAAGCTCGACGGCGGCAAGATCGTGGTGCGCCGCGCGGGCGACGACCGCGAATTCGTGACCCTGGATCAGAGCAGCCGCAAGCTCGAGCCGAGCGATCTCGTGATCGCCGATCAGCAGAAGCCGCTTGCGATCGCCGGGATCATGGGCGGTCTCAACTCGGAGGTCAGCGACTCGACCAGCTCGATCCTGCTGGAAAGCGCCTATTTCGATCCGATCACGATTGCGCGCACGGGACGCCGGCTCGGTCTGCGCAGCGAAGCCAGCTATCGCTTTGAGCGCGGCGTCGATCGCGCGGGACAGGTCGCGGCGCTGGTACGTGCGGCGGAATTGATCAAAAAGACGGCGCACGGACGCGAAGGCGCGCCGCTGATCGACGTTCAGCCGGAGGCTGCGCAGCGCTCGGAAATCGAGCTCGATCTGGCGCGGCTGAGAGCGTTGCTCGGAGTCGAGCTTCAGCCAGGCGAGGTGAAGCGCCGCCTGCAATCACTGGGGATGACGGTCACCGGCGGCAAGAAAAAGTTTGTGGTGGTGCCGCCGAGCTTTCGGCCCGATGTGAAAGAGTTCGCTGATCTCGCCGAAGAAGTCGCGCGCGTTAACGGACTCGAAGAGGTGCCAAGCGCGATGCCGCCGCGTCCTGGTGGTGCTCCCGCGCAGGATCAGCGGCGCAACTTTATCCGCCTCAGCCGCGAGTTGATGCTTGGTTGCGGTTTGACCGAGGTCAAGACGCTCGCCTTCGCGTCGCCTCAGGACAATCGGGTCTTTCCAGGATTGATCGTTGCGCCAGCTGCGGTGGTGACGAATCCGCTATCGGCTGAATTGAGCGAACTGCGTCAGAGCCTGATCCCAGGATTGATCGCGGCGTTGCGCTTCAATCTGAATCGCCAGGCTGACGCGTTCCATGCTTTCGAGATCGGCAAAGTTTTTTTTGGCGGGGATTCCGGCGTGCTCGAAGGTTACCGACTGGCGGGGCTCGGCTACGGTCAGACGGTATTCGGCGGCATCGGCCAACCTGGGATCAATGCCGGGTTCTTCACGATGAAGGGCGTGCTCGAAACTTATTTCGAAGCGCTTGGATTTACGAAACAGGTGGAGTTCACGCGCGCCGATGCAGAATCGGTGTCTTATCTTCATCCTGGCAAGGCGGCAGCGATCAATCTCGAAGGGCAGCGGTTGGGCTATGTCGGCGAGCTTCATCCGGAAGAAGCGTTAAGGTTGGAAATTGGCAATGATTGCGTGCTTTTTGAACTTGACTTTGCCTATCTCATCGCTTATCGTCCGCGCTTTGCGGCGGTTGCGGCTCCGCCGAGATTTCCTGCCGTCCGGCGCGATATGGCGTTGGTGCTCGATCATGACGTTCCCGCCAAGTCCGCGCTCGATGCTGTTACTCGGATTGAGGCGCCACTGCTGGAATCGGTTGAGCTGTTCGATGCGTACGAGGGCGGCTCGGTTCCGACCGGGAAGAAGAGTTTGGCGATTGCCTGTCGCTACCGGGCCAAGGATCGGACTTTGACTGACGAGGAAGTCAACCGCGCTCACGCCAAGGTGGTCGAGCAGACGCTTAGGAGTTTGGGCGCAGAACTTCGGAAATAGGTCCCATGGTCCGCGGTCAACGCGGTAAAAATCCTCCCAAGGGCTTGACCAAAGCCCAGCTCGTGGATTTGATCTACGATCGAGTTCAGTGCTCCAAGAAGGAAGCGTCCGATTCGGTAGAGCTGGTTTTCGAGATTATTAAAGAAACTCTGCGCCGCGGCGGTCGTGTGAAAGTTTCAGGCTTCGGCAGTTTCGTGGTCTGTGCCAAGCGCGCCCGTCTCGGACGGAATCCGCAGACCGGCACTCCGATAACGATCAAACCGCGCCGTATTCTGTCGTTCAAGGCGAGCCACGTCCTTAAGAATCAGGTGAATCAGAGAACCGTGTCGCCGTCATGACTCCGCCTGTCCGCCGAACTGAAAAACGGCGGCGAGAAGCCAAACAGTTGGCCTTTCCTGCCGCTGGCGAAGCCGGCCGAACCTACAAGATCAGCGAGGCCGCGCGCCTGATCGGGGTCAAGGCTTACGTGCTTCGCTTTTGGGAGACGCAGTTCCCGGCCTTGCGCCCGAGCCATACCCAATCCAAGCATCGCGTCTACCGGCAAAAGGATCTCGATTTGCTGAAGCAGATCAAACAACTGCTTCACGCCGAGCGCTTCACGATCGAAGGTGCCAAGAAACGGCTAAAGGAACTCAACCTCGACGAAGCGCAGGCTCAAGCTGTCGGCGGCGCCGAAACCGAGATCGAGAAACCCACCGCGGTCAAGCGCGGAGACGACAAGCTCGATATTCAGAACAGCGGCAAAGTTCGCCAGACGCTGGTCGAAATTCGCAACGGCCTCGAATCGCTGCACAAGCTGCTCCAAGATTAGCCGCTGAGATTTGTGACATCACGCCCGACGTGCGACGCGCGCCCGTGTGTTTCACGTGTACGGATAGAAGATAAAGAACAGCAGCGATAGCGCGGCGAGAATCCACAATCCCGGACGCACCTCGCGATAGCGGCCGGAGATTACCTTGAAAAACGGATACAGCACGAATCCGCCGGTAACGCCGATTCCGATGTTGTAGGTGAAGCTCATCAGCGCGACCACCGCGAAGGCCGGAATCAGCTCGGTATAATCGCTGAAATCGATCTTGGTGATCGGCGCGAGCATCAACAGGCCCACCACGATCAGCGCGGGGCTGTAAGCCTGTGCCGGAATCGCGACGATAAATGGCGCGAAGAACAGTGCCAGCGCGAACACTAGTGCGGTGACGACAGCCGTGAATCCGCTGCGGCCGCCGGCGTCGATACCGGTTGCAGATTCGATAAACGCTCCGGCGGTCGAAGTGCCGACCACGGCGGCGAAGGCGGTCGATATCGCGTCGATCAGCATCGGGCGCTCGATCTGCGGCAGATTACCGTGCTCGTCGAGGAATCCCGCGCGCGCCGAGAGCCCAACCAGCGTGCCCATCGTGTCGACGAAATCCATCATGAAGATGCTGAGCAGGACGCCGAAAAAGCCCCAGCTCAAGGCGCCCCTGAGGTCGAGTTGCATCAGCAGCGGCGCCGGATTTGGCGGAAGACTAATCCACGACCTCGGCGCGGGCGCGATTCGCGCGATGTACGCA
>DATJOQ010000401.1:0-6483 GCA_035506935.1 Binataceae bacterium (SeqCode)
TACGAAGCGACCAGCGAGATTCGGCGACGTGAAGGTGCCGCGCTTCACACCAGGATCGTTGCTCTGACCGCGCATGCGCTCGAAGGTGATCGCGAAAAATGCATCGCCGCTGGCATGGATTCTTACATCAGCAAGCCGGTGAAGATTGAGAGCCTCGAAGAGATTTTGGCGACACTCGCCGATTCAAAGCCCGAAGATAACGACGCGAGCGCGCCGAGCGCGCCGCAGACCAACAGCGGCGCAGCCGTTGATGCGGAAGCTCTCGCGCTGCTGCGCGCGGAGGGTGACGAACTGCTGCCGGACCTGATCGAGATTTACAATCGAACGATGCCCGACAATCTGCAAAAACTCGAGCAGTCGCTCGCCCTTGGCGACGGACGTGCCGCGGCCCTCGTGGCCCACTCGCTCAAAGGCACCGCGCTCACGTTTGGCGCGCACCGCATGCAAGCTCTGGCCGCCGAAATCGAACGATTGACGCGTGACGGATCGCTCGAGATGGCCAAGACGAAGCTTGAGCAGTTTCGTGTCGAATGCGATCAGGTGCGTCAAGCCCTTGGGCGCGAAGGCGAATCTTCATCACCCAAAATCGAGGCCCAAATCTGAATCGGCTGAGCTATGCTTCGTCGGCGAACTAATCGATCGCGGACGTCCGTTGACAGAACCAACCTGTTGCTATAGCTTCGCGCTCACTCGGTGTACGGGAAGCCGGTGAAATTCCGGCGCTGCCCCGCAACTGTGAGGGGTTACGGAGACCCACGAGGCCACTGCGAAAGCGGGAAGGCGGGTCAAAGGATGAGCCCCGAGCCAGGAGACCGACCGAGTGGATCACAACAGTTTGCCTTCCGCGGGAAAGGCGGCTCGGCTTTCTGTGCTCGGTCTCGGATTTTTTTCGAGATCTGATCGCGCACCAGACAACCGTCCCCAATCCGCGGAGAGCAGCTTCACGCGGGTGGAGAATTGTCGATGGTGCGATCGCGTCGCGGCGTTAGTCGCCTTTTTTTACTAGCTTTCTTACAATTTTTTCTGACCGGGGTTTGGATTACATGGGCGGAACCGCCGTCGAGCCAGCCCTCCAGCAAAGCGTCCGGCGGCGCTACGCCCATGGCGACCGCTACCGCTTCCGCGCAACAAGCTGGCGCCGGCGCGAAGCAGAAAAAAAACTCGCAGCAAGCAAAAAAAACGTCGCGCACTAAGCCTGTGCGGCTTCCAGAGCTGGTTGTTACCGCCACGCGAATCCCGCAACCGGTGAGTCAGGTGGGGACCACCGTCACCATAATCAACGATCAACAAATCCAGGATCAGAAGATTCAGCAGACCAGCGATGCGCTGCGCGAGGTCCCTGGAGTCCAGGTCGTTCAGAGCGGCGGTCCCGGCACTACTACAAGCGTGTTCATTCGCGGTTCAAGTAGCTCCGAGGTTTTGACCTTGCTCGATGGAGTGGAAGTTAACACCGGTGGCGTGGGCTACTTCGACTTCGCCAATCTTACCACCGACAATACCAACCGCATCGAAGTCATCCGTGGAGCCGGCGGAGCGCTCTATGGTTCGTCTGCGATAGGCGGAGTGATCAACCAAATCACGCAAGAAGGCAGCGGCCCCCCGCGCTTCAGTCTTCTGTCCGACGGCGGAAATTGGGAAACCCAGCGACAGGTAGCCACTGCGAGCGGTTCACTTGGGTCTCTCGGATACTCGGGCTCGGTTTCCTACTACTCCACCAATGGATTTCAGTCGGTCAACAGCCAATACGATAATCTCTCGCTGACTTCGCGCCTCGATTATCACATAACTGAAACCACCACGTTGCGCGTGTTCGCCCGCTATACGGGCGCCGACGTAGGGCTTCCCGAGTTCTCCAACACCGACCCCGGCGCTCCGCTCGATCCGACCGCGCATCAAAGAACCGAATTCATGCTGTTCAAGGCCGAAATCGAGAGCCATCTGACCGACAAGCTTACGCTCCGAGTGAACGGGTCTTTCGTGCGAGACGAAATTCGGCTGAACAAAGTTCCAAGCCCAGGGCTGCCAAACAGCGAATCCGATGACATCCCCGACGAGATTCGGGCGACGAACGCGGAGGCCATCTATGCATGGCAGCCCGGCCAGGTGTCATTGGTGGGTTTCGATTTCAAGGATCGATGGACGCGCGACGGCGATAACTCAACCTACCCGGGCTCTCCTCCATCGATTACGGTATTTCACGCAGGCCGTCAGGAATACGCTGGCTACGTGCAACAGCAATTGAGCTTGCTGCATGATCATTTACTAGTCACAGGCGGCTTTCGCGCGGACGGGAATAGTCAATTCGGCGAGGAGGTGAGTCCGGCGTGGTCAGTGGCTATTCCGTTCCCCGATTATGGCGTCATCCTGCGCGGCAGCTACAGCGAGGGGTTTCAGGCCCCGACTTTTGACGAACTCTACTTTCCGGGATTTGGAAATCCCAACTTGAAGGCCACTACTTCAAGTGAGTATGACGGTTCGATCGAAAAGCGTTTCGGTGAGCTTGCAACTTTTACCGCAACGTATTTTTCACGCCGCACCCATGATTTAATTACCGATGTGCCGTGCTCGACGTGTGAATTTGGTATCGAACCGGCCAACGTCGGGCGGGCGGACGTTCAAGGTGTCGAACTTGTACCGGCAATCTATCCCTTCCGCGGATTTTCGTTGAGCGGCAGCTTCACCGTGCTCGATTCGACTCATCGCCCTTTGATTCCCGGCTTGCAGCCAGTTCTTATTCCTAAACGCTCGGCAACCGGACTCGCCGAGTATAAGAGATCGAATCTCATCCAGGACGGCGACGAATTGGTATCTGCGCTCTCATACCAGTTTGTGGGGGACCGGGAGGACCTCCAGACTCAGATGCCATTCGGCGAAGAGAATCACGGTAGCTATCAACTATTCAATCTGACTGTATCGTACAAAATGGCGAGCTCCCTTATACCTCACTTGATGGACAAAGAGGCTTTTGTACGGATACAGAATCTTTTCGATCGACGTTATTCACAAAATTTTGGCTTTCCTGCGGCTCCTCTAAACTTCGAGGCCGGCTTCAGGATTGGTTTTCAGTTCCAGGATAATTTCTTACCTGCCTGGAGCGGGCGTAGAATCAACGTCGCACCCTAGGAAGGTCGAGGCCGCTGACATGCCGCTCGAACAAATCATCAAAGAGATTCGCCCGCTCGACCGGGGCGTCGAAGAGGCGGCCGCAGCCAGACTCGATTCTCTGACCAAGCCGCGCGGCAGTCTGGGCCGGCTCGAAGAATTGGTGCGTCGATACGCCGCGATTCGCCGCGACCCCGAGGCGCGCTTCTCGGGCGGCGCGATCGCGGTGTTCATTTCCGATCATGGAGTGGCCGACGAGGGTGTCAGCGCGTACCCGCAGTCAGTCACGCTTGAGATGCTTCGCAATTTTGCGTCGGGTGGAGCGGCAATCTGCGTGATGGCGCGACGATTCAATTATCGACTTCGCGTGGTCGATATGGGAATTGCCACCGATACCAGTTCTACCCCTCTTGGGGACGTGGTTTACAAGCGCATCGGCGCTGGTACAGCGAATCTCGCGCGCGGTCCGGCGATGACCGGCGATCAAATGCGCCACGGTGTCGAAGCTGGAATCCAGACTGCGCGCGAACTCGTCGCCGGCGGCGCAACTCTAATCGGAATTGGCGAGATGGGAATCGCGAACAGCACTTCGGCTGCGGCCATTCTGGCTGCCACAACCAAAATCCCGCCCGCGAAGCTGGTGGGACGAGGAAGCGGGCTGGATGACGCCGGCGTTGCTCGCAAAATCGCGGTAGTCGAGCGGGCGCTTGGCTTTCACCGCGACGCACTCTCGAGCGCGGAATCAACGCTCATGTCGCTCGGCGGCTTCGAAATTGCGGCGATGGCCGGCGCATGCCTGGGCGGCGCGGCGCTCCATGTGCCGATCGTGGTCGACGGCTTCACTGCAACAGCGGCGGCAGTGATTGCGGCTCGAATGCATCCCGCTTTGCTCGATTATCTTCTTTTCAGCCATCGCTCGGCCGAGGGCGGCCACGCGCTCGCACTCGAAGCGCTTGGCACGCGCCCGATTCTCGATCTCGGGATGCGGCTCGGTGAAGGCACAGGTGCCGCGCTGGCCATGAACCTGATCGAAACCGCGCTCGACCTCTATCATCGCATGGCCACGTTCGAATCGGCGGGCGTGTCGGGAAAGCTCCGATGAATCCGGGCGCGGGCTCGGAGCACGAGCCAGCCGATAGTCCTGCGAGTACGACGCGCGACAGTATGGCCGCGCAGATTCGCGCCGCTGCCGGATTTCTTACGATCCTGCCGGTCATGCCAATCTCGCCCGCGCGAGACGAGACCGTCGCCGCTTCACTCAAGTGGTTTCCCGCGATCGGATTTGCGCTGGGTGCAATGATCTGCGTGATCGATTTCTTACTCGGCCGCTGGTTCGGTTCGTTCATACGATCGTTGCTTACGATCGCGATCGTGACCGCCATCACCGGCGCGGTTCATCTCGACGGACTCGCGGACACGGCCGACGCGTTGGGAGCCGGACGCGACCGTGCTCGCGCGCTGACGATCCTGCGCGACAGCCGGATCGGAAGCTTTGGTGCGATCGCGCTGTTTTTTGCGCTCGCACTCAAGATCGTCACCCTCGCGAGCATCGCCGCGCCCAGACGGTACGTGGCGTTGTACTTCGCATTGGGATTGTCGCGATGGGCAATGATCGCGGTCGCGCAAAGGCTCGATTATCTGCGAGCCGAAGGCGCTGGATCTGCGCTGCTGACGAGCGAGCGGAACAGTCCGCTGCCATTCGCCACTCTCATCACCGCGGTGGCGCTGCTTTCCGTATTATCGTGGCGCGTAATCGCGGCAGTTTTGGCGGCGCTCGCGATAGTTTTCTTGTTGCGCGCGTTTTATCGGCGCTGGCTTGGTGGCGTAACCGGCGATCTGATCGGCGCCTGCGGAGAGCTCGTAGAGCTTGCCGTGCTGCTTGCCATGTCGGTCAAATAGCTTCAGCAAATGGCAACCTACTTCACGCGCAGCGGAATTCCCGCGACCATCATGATCACTTCGTCGGCCGCGGCGGCAACCGCCTGATTCGTGCGGCCGAGCAGATCGCGAAATTCGCGACTTAGCGGATTATCCGGAACGATGCCGGAGCCAACCTCATCGGTCACGAATACGATCGCAAACGGAAGCTCGCTGAGCTTCGCCACCAACTCTTCGATAAGCGCACGTGCGCCATCGGCGGCGTGCGCGTGCATGACGTTCGAGACCCAAATCGTCAAGCAGTCGACGATCACTATATCGGCGTGGCCTCCTACGAGGCTTCCGAGCGCCGCCTTAATCTGCCGCGGTTCCTCGATAGTGCGATAGGCGGCTGGTCGTCCGCGGCGATGATGGGCGATGCGCTCGCGCATCTCGTCGTCCAACGCCTCGGCGGTCGCGATGAAAACCTTATGCTCGCCCGGATACGAATTCGCGAGCTTGAGCGCATGCGCACTCTTGCCGCTGCGCGCCCCGCCCGTGATTAGCGTGATTTTCTTCACTGTTACGCCGCGCCGTTGTCGTGCTGCGACGGATTATAACCTCTTGAACGCGAGAGAGAACTGTTTTACGAGTAGATGGTCGCTATGAGGAAGTTATTTTCAGCCGCGGATTTGCAGGCCCTCAGTGTCGTTATGGCCGTCGCTCTGCTGCTGAGCACAATTCCTTTGACCAGCGGCGTTGTAATCGTTTTCGGGCCCGCCCAACCGGAATTGACTATTAATATTTGCCATCCGCTTCAGACGTTCGAGGGCACTTCGAACACAATACTCGCCCGCCCCGCCGCTACCGGACTTGGATTCGGTTTGCCGGACTTCGGTTTCATCTCATTGAAACCATCCACTCAACCAAATGACCGCAACGTAGCGCCCGACACTCCTCCGCCAAAGCACCTCGTCTAAAACTTTTCTGCAACGACAATTTTCCTGACCTTTTGCTTCGGACGTTTGGGCGTCACGGAGTGATGCCTTTTCGTGGCGGTCGCGCTCCGTGGGAGATGTGAGGGCTATGAAACTTTATCGTAGAACTGCGCCGTCATCGCGTACGCGCAGGCGCGCAGCAGCTCTTTTGAGTGCGTTCGCGGGCTTATTAGCTATTAGCGGCATCGTCATAGCGTTGACGCCAGACCTTGGTTTGGCATGCGCGTGTGGCTGCGGCGTGTTCGAAGTCGGGACCGCATCGCTGTTTCCCGACGGGCCCGGCGGTCAAGTATGGCTGCAATGGGAGTACATGGATCAGTACATCAATTACCATGCGACTCAGCCGGCTTCGGAGTTTTACAACAACGACAAGTATATCCGGACGAATTTCGTGGAAGCCGGCATGCAGTACATGTTCAATCGCGACTGGGGAGTGATGTTCGAGGTGCCCTACTGGTTCAGAGATTATAAGGGCGCTTATGAAGGGAATAATGAAGACATCCACTGGTACGACAATAACTCCATA
>DATJOQ010000402.1:0-10620 GCA_035506935.1 Binataceae bacterium (SeqCode)
TGCCACGATTGCTGAACACGGATTAGCGAGCGGATGAAGCAGCACATAATCGCCCTGATAGAAGCATCGATAACGCGTGCTCACGGCGCCGGGCAATTGAAATCGAGCACGGCGGCTTTCACCGTTGACGCGCCGAAGGACCCGGCTCACGGCGATTTCGCCACCAACGCAGCGATGGTGCTGGCGCGCGCCGAGGGCAAGCCTCCACGAGCGTTGGCTGAGATCATCAAAAGCAATCTCGATCCGGGAAGTGATATCGCCGAGATCACGATCGCCGGACCCGGCTTCATCAATTTTCGCATGGCGCCCCAGTTCTGGCATCGCGAGCTGCATCGCGCAGCGCTCGAAGGCGAGCGCTATTGGCTGCCACAATTCGGCGGCGGCAAAAAAGTTGACGTCGAGTTTCTCTCGGCCAATCCGACCGGGCCGTTGACGGTCGGTCACGGGCGCAATGCGGTGGTGGGCGATACAGTGGCGCGCCTACTTGAGGCAACCGGCCATCGCGTGACCCGCGAATACTACTTCAATAACGGCGGCCGTCAGATGAGGCTCTTGGGCGAATCGGTGCGCGCACGGTATTTCCAGGAATGCGGCCGAGAAGCCTCGCTGCCCGAAGACGGCTACCAGGGCGAATACATCAGTGAGATCGCGCGCCGGTTGTTCGAGCATCACGGCAATAGCTTGCTCGATACCACAGAGCTCGAGCCGTTTCGCGCTGCTGCCGAGGAAACGATTTTCGCCGATATCCGCGCAACCTGCGCGCGGCTCGGGATTAAGTTCGACGTTTTCACCAACGAACTCGACTTTCTGCGCGGCGGGCAGGTCGAGAAAGTAATTGAGGGACTGCGCGAGAAGGATTTGATCGCCGAATACGACGGCGCGGTATGGCTCAAGGGCGAACCCCTGGGACTTCCGAAGGACCAGGTGCTGATTCGCTCAGGCCCCGATAAACAACCGACCTATCGAACGCCCGATATCGCTTACCATATCGACAAAGTCGCGCGCGGCTTCGACCTGATCATAGACGTCTTCGGCGCCGATCATATCGCGGAGTATCAGGGCGTGATGGCGGCGGTGAAGGCACTGGGCCACGACATCAGCAGGATTCGCGTGATCATCTATCAATTCGTGACGCTCACGCGTGGCGGTGAGAAGGTCAAGATGTCAACGCGCAAAGCAACCTACGTCACGCTCGACGAACTGATCGAAGAAGTCGGCGTCGACGTGGTGCGGTTCTTTTTTCTGTTTCGCAAGAGCGACACGCATCTCGACTTCGATCTCGATCTGGCCAAGCGTCAGGCGCCGGAAAATCCGGTTTTCTATGTCCAATATGCGCACGCGCGATTAGCCAGCGTTTTTCGCGAAGCCGAGAAAGCTGGCATGCAGTTGCCAACGGATCTTACGGCTATCAATCTCGCGCTTTTGTCGACTGAAGAGTTGGATCTGGCCAAGCGGCTGCTCGAATTGCCCGAGGTGGTGCGCGGCAGCGTCGAAGCGCTGGAGCCTCATCGAGTGCCATTTTATCTGCTCGAACTCGCCGGCGAATTCCATCGCTATTACAACAAGCCAACTAATCGTATAATCGGGAGTGACCCTGAGTTGAGCCGCGCGCGGCTGTTCCTCGCCGGGTTGATCAAGCAAGGAATCGCTGCCGGACTTGGGCTTTTGGGCGTAAGCGCTCCGGAACGTATGTGAGAAAAGATGCGTTTTGAGATTGGAATTGGCGGCGGATTAGTAATCGGACTGGGACTGCTCGCGCTATCGGGCGGAGTTTTTTGCCTGGGACTGATCGGCGGCTACGAAATCGCGAACCAGGATCAGCATGATCGAGAGGTCGCGGCAGTTTACCCGCTTCCTGCCGCACCGCTACCGCAAACGTTGCCCGAAGGATCGCCGGGCGTAAGCCTAGAAACGTTAACTGCGCATGCAGCAGGCGCAGCTTCGCCGACTCCAGGCGCAAGCGAGATCGGCTCGGGCACGCTCGGTGGCGTGCCCGCAGCAGCTGCCGTTTCGGCGCCCTCGGCGAACACTTCAAAGCGCGTCGCGGTGGCGTCGCCGGCGCAGAATCCGCTCTCCGATACGGAAGAGTCTGCACCACCCGCACTGTCGACCACGCCCCCAAAGCCGCCGCATAGCCAGCATAAGCTGACCGTGCATAAGGCACCGGTCGTGGCTTCGCACGAGCGCGAGCCGTACAGCGTCCAAATCGACGCGGTAATGGATCGCCAGGGCGCGGAGAACATGGCGCGCAAACTCTCCGCCGGCGGCTACGAACCTTATATCGTGCCAACCGAAATCAACGGCCAAACCTGGTACAAGGTGCGCGTCGGCCATTACGATTCCGAGGAAGAAGCGCACGATGCCGAAGAACGGCTGCGATCCGAGTACGAGGGCGCGCTACCCACTCACTGAGCTCGGCTGCGAAGAAGCAGGCCGAGGAATGTTGGGTGTTAGAGTGGTGTTTCCGCCATGGGGGGACCATATGACATTCTATACAGCGGCGTTGTTGGA
Organism: Binataceae bacterium (SeqCode); assembly: GCA_035506935.1. GTDB lineage: Bacteria > Desulfobacterota > Binatia > Binatales > Binataceae > DATJOQ01. Next base: position 2,512 of record DATJOQ010000402.1, read on the forward strand.
GCGATCGTAGGCGCGGCGGCCGCTCTAATTTTGCAATTCTTGGCGCACCATTTGGCGGCTCGCCGCGAGCGCGAACGCTTCCAGATCCAGTCATTCGAACGTTTCAGGAGAGAGTTCACAGAAGATCTGAATCTCCGACGCATAAGCACAAAAAAGGAAGCGCTTACGGACGACGAAATCGATGAATATCTGGGTTTTTTTGAGGAAATCGGGATATATTTTGATCGTCATTTAGTGGATGTAGATCTTGTCGACGAGATCTTGGGTGATGACATTATCTACGCTTGGGAGGACCAAAAGATTAGAGAGGCTGTCGGCGCGATTCGCGCCGGGGAAGACGACCCGACCTATTTCACGTACTTTGAAAAGTTAGCTCGCTATCTTATCAGACGCCGAGACGATAGAGTGACTAGAGGAGATTAACCGTGAACCACGAACGCGAACGCAGGGGTGGCGGACGCCGGACTCTAAAGCGAAAGGGCGCCAGAAGCTCGCGCCGATAGCGCTGTTGACAGCGGATGAGACCGTCTATAGGTAATAGGGCATCATGAATATCAGCCGGACAGCTTGGGCGACTTGGCGCTGGCGCGCAGAGGCGTTCGCCTGGGCTCCGGTTTCGTAAGCGAAACTGAAACCGATACTTTAAGGGCCGCGGGCGAAACTCCTGCGGCCCTTTTAATTTCCGGCGAACGCCGGCGGGCCCAGGCAAAGCCAGCGGCAAGCGATGGAGAGCGAATCGGATGCTCACGCCAAGCGAACGCGAATTTGACGCGCTAGCTGCCCGCAATTACAACCTCATCCCGGTGTGCCGGGAAATTGCCGCCGACCTGGAGACCCCGGTATCGGCGTTTCTGAAAATTGCGCACAGCGATTACGCCTTCCTGCTCGAGAGCGTGCGCGGCGGCGAGAAATGGGGACGCTATACGTTCCTCGGCTCAGATCCGGCGATGGTGTTGCGCGGGCGCGGCACCACGATGGAAATCATCCGTCCCGGCCGTGACATAGAGATACGCTCTGTTTCCGATCCCTTCGAGGGTTTACGCCATCAGGTTCAGCGATTTCGCGCACCCCAAATCGACGGATTGCCGCGATTCTTCGGCGGTGCGGTCGGCTATCTGACCTACGACGTCGTGCGCTACTTCGAGCGTCTGCCGAATTCTCCGCCTGACAACCTTAATCTTCCCGACCTTCACATGATACTCACCGACACGCTGCTGGTGTTCGACAATGTCCGACAGACGCTCAAGATTATAGCTAACGTACCACTTGAAGATTTCGCCTCCAGCCATTCCGCTTATCGCAGCGCGGTTGAAAAAATCGACCAGGTTGCCGCTCGTCTGAGCGACCGCGTTATTCCGCCGCGCCTGGAAGCTTCAGCCGATGGCACGGAGCCGGTTATTACGTCCAATCAAACCCGCGAGGGTTACATGAACATGGTCGCGGCGGCCAAGGAATATATAGCCGCCGGCGACATCATCCAGGTCGTGCCGTCGCAGCGTTTCGAAGCCGACCTGAAGGTGCATCCGTTTAATATTTATCGCAGTCTCCGCACGATTAATCCGTCACCTTACATGTTTTACTTGAAGCTTGGCGACCACGTGGTCGCAGGCGCGTCGCCCGAGGTGATGGTGCGGCTTGAGGGACGTGAGATTACCCTCAGGCCAATCGCAGGAACGCGCCGCCGCGGCTCCGATGAAGCCGAGGATCTGCGCCTCGAGCAGGAGCTGCTCGCCGACCCCAAGGAGCGCGCCGAGCACGTGATGCTGGTCGACCTCGGACGCAACGACGTCGGACGGGTGGCCGAAATCGGCTCGGTCGAAGTCACTGAGCTGATGGTGGTCGAGCGCTACTCGCACGTGATGCATATCGTGTCCAACGTACGCGGGAAGCTGCGTCCGGAAAGCGACGCGTTCGACGCTTTTCGCGCCACCTTTCCGCAGGGTACGGTTTCCGGCGCGCCTAAAATCCGCGCGATGGAAATAATCGACGAGCTCGAGCCTACACGCCGCGGCGTCTACGCTGGAGCGGTCGGCTACTTCAGTTACACCGGCAATATGGACACCGCGATCGCGCTGCGCACGCTGCTGATCAAGGATGGCAGGGTTTATATCCAGGCCGGAGGCGGCGTAGTGGCTGATTCCGATCCCGCGGCCGAGTACGAAGAATCGGTCAACAAGGCCAAAGCGATGGTGCGCGCGCTGGGCGCGGCACGCGACTTCGAACTCGCGGCGTCGGAGGGCTGAGCGATGGCGCAGGAATCGATCAAAATTCTGATGATCGACAACTACGATTCGTTCACCTTCAACTTGGTGCAATACCTAGGCGAGCTCGGCGCCGAGGTGACGGTCAAGCGCAACGACGCGATGGACGTCGCCGGAGTGTGGGCGCTCAAGCCCGACGCGATCGTGCTGTCGCCGGGACCGTGCACGCCGCACGAAGCAGGAATCTGCGTGCCGATTCTGCGCGAGCTGGCCGGCGAGCTTCCGATTCTCGGCGTCTGCCTGGGCCATCAGTGTATCGGCGAGGCGTTCGGCGGCAAGGTGGTACGCGCTGGCCGTCTGATGCACGGCAAGACTTCGCCGATTCTCCACGACCATAAGGCGCTGTTCGCCGGCTTGCCCAGCCCGTTCGAAGCGATTCGTTACCATTCGCTGCTGGTCGAACGCGACTCGATGCCGGACTGTCTCGAAATCTCGGCGTGGACCGCCGAGGGCGAAATCATGGGGCTTCGGCACAAGCAATACGCGATCGAAGGTGTGCAGTTTCATCCGGAGTCGATTCTGACGCAGCACGGGAAAGACTTGCTGCGCAATTTCCTTGAGTCGGTGGCGCCAGCGTGAGCAGCCTGCGCGACGCGATGACGCATCTGCTCGCCGGCCGCTCGCTGAGCGAAGACGAGGCGGTTGAAGCTTTCGGCGATGTGCTCGACGCGCGCGCGCCCGACGTGCTGGTCGCGGGTTTTCTGGTGGCGCTCAGAATCAACGGTGAATCGGCCGCGGAGCTCGCGGGCGCCGCGCGTGCGATGCTCGCACGCGCGCGGCCGCTGGATCTCGGCAATCCGCTGCTCGATACCGCCGGCACCGGCGGCGACAACGCGGGCACCGTGAACATTTCGACCGGCGCGGCTCTGATCGCCGCGGCCGTCGGCGTGCGCGTGGCCAAGCACGGTAACCGCGCGATCAGCGGACGTATTGGCGCCGCCGACCTGCTGGAACGGATGGGCGTCCGAATCGACCTCGATCCGGCGGGCCTGCGGCACTGTCTCGACCAGTCCGGGATCTGCTTCGTGTTCGCGCCCGCGTATCATCCGGTGATGGCGCGGCTCGCGATCCTGCGGCGCGAACTCGGTATCCGCACGCTGTTCAATTTGCTGGGTCCGCTGGTCAACCCGTCGCGCCCCAGCCGTCAATTACTGGGGGTCGCCGAGCCGCGGCTGATGCGCCCGATGGTCGAAGCGCTGGCGTCGCTCGGCGTCGACCATGCGATGGTGGTGCACGGTGAAGACGGACTCGACGAGATTTCCTGTATCGCGCCGACCCGAGTCGCCGAGCTGCGCGGCGGAAAAATCGATTTCTTTCAAATCGAGCCGGAGAGGTTCGGGATGCGGCGCGAGGCGATCGGCGCCCTCGCCACCAGCGGACCCGATCATGCCGTCGAGGTTCTTCACCGCGCGCTCGCGGGCGAAGGCGGCGTCGCAAATCGAGTGCTCGCGCTCAACGCCGGCGCCGCGATTTACCTGGGTGGCAAAGCGCCCACGCTGGAGGCCGGAATCGCACAAGCCGGAGCGATCCTGGCAGAGGGCAAAGCACTCGAGGTTCTCGAGCGGATGCGCCGCGCGAGTCAGGAGGAATCCGCGTGAGTTCTATCCTGGACAAAATCTTCGCCGCCAAGCGGCTCGAACTCGAGGCCCGTCGCAGCCAGGTTTCGTTTGAAACGATCGTCGCGCGCGCAGCGCGGGCGCCCGCACCGCGGCCTCTCGTAAACGCGCTCAAGGTATCGCGGCCTGCGATAATCGCCGAGATCAAGCGCGCCTCGCCGAGCAAGGGCGATATCCTGCCCAATCTCGATCCGGCCGCGGTCGCGTCGGATTATCGCGCCTTCGGCGCCGCCGCGATCTCGGTCCTGACCGATGTTCACTTCAAGGGCACGCTCGCCGATCTCGAGGCGGTGCGCAGCGCGGTTGACGTCCCGCTGCTGCGCAAGGATTTTATGTTCGACCCGTACCAGGTTTACGAAGCGCGTGCGGCGGGCGCTGATTGTATTTTACTGATCGCGGCGATGCTCGATGACGCAAATCTTCGAACGCTGGCGGCGCTCACGCACGAGCTTGAAATGGCCGCGCTGGTCGAGGTGCACAGCGAAGCGGAAATGCGCCGGGCCGAAGCGGCGGGAGCGACTCTGATCGGAATCAACAATCGCGATTTGCACACGTTCAAGACCGATATCGCGGTGACGGAAACCCTGCTCGCGGCCTATCGCGGCAGCGCGCTGATTGTCTCGGAAAGCGGAATCGAATCCGCCGCCGATGTGAGACGACTGTACGACGCGGGCGCACGTGCATTTCTGGTCGGCGAGAGCCTGCTTCGCGGCGGCGAACCGCGCGCACGACTCAGCGAATTGGTTCATGCGCTGGATGCGGTAGCGAAACGCGCGTGACAATGAAGCGAACCAGCCATCGATGATTCGATAGATCGCGTGAGTGTGAAGATTAAAATTTGCGGGGTGACGCGGACCGAAGACGCACGATTGGCGTGCGAGCTCGGCGCCGATCTGATCGGGCTTAATTTTTATCAGCCGAGCCCGCGCTGTATTCCGCTGGAGACCGCGCGCGAAATCAAACGTGCGATCGCGGGACGCGCCGCGTTGGTCGGCGTTTTCGTCAACGCCGAGCGGAGCTTCGTTGATCGTGTCACGGCCGAACTCGCGCTCGACTTTATCCAGTTTCACGGCGACGAAGATGAAAGCGCGCTGGCCGGATGGCCGGTGCCGACGATCCGCGCCTACCGGCTGCGCGCCGAATCGCCGGCCGATTTGATCCGCCGTTCGCGCGCCGACTACGTGCTGCTCGATAGCTACGATGCGGCGCTCTTTGGCGGCACCGGACGTGCCCTGCCGCTCGCGCAGTTCGGAGGAATCGATCTGCGCCGCACTATCATCTCTGGCGGACTAGATGCGGAGCGCGTCGGCGAAGCGGCTGCGTTGAATCCGTGGGCCGTGGACGTTGCCAGTGGCGTCGAAAGTGCGCCCGGGGTGAAGGACCCTGCCAAGCTCAGGAGCTTTATCGCTAATGCCAAGTCTTCCCGATAGCCACGGTTTCTTCGGCGCGTTCGGCGGACGCTACGTCGCCGAAACCCTGATGCCGGCGCTGCTTGAGTTGGAGCAGGCCTACAAAACGGCGCGGCGCGATCCAAAGTTCCGCGCCGAGCTGGAGCGCTACTCGCGCGAGTACGTCGGCCGCCCCACTCCGCTGTTCTTCGCCGCCAATTTGAGCGCCAAGCTGGGCGGCGCGAGAATTTATTTAAAGCGCGAAGACCTCTGCCATACCGGCGCGCACAAGGTGAACAACACGCTCGGCCAGGCGCTGCTTGCGGCGCGGATGAATAAGCCGCGGATCACCGCCGAGACCGGAGCGGGCCAGCACGGCGTCGCCACGGCGACGATGGCGGCGCTGTTTCGCCGCCAGTGCGAGATTTTCATGGGCGCGCTCGACGTCGACCGCCAGTCACTCAACGTCTTTCGCATGAAGCTGCTCGGCGCGCAGGTGCATTCGGTATCCGCTGGCAGCCGGAGTCTGAAAGATGCACTGAACGAGGCGCTGCGTGATTGGATTACCAACGTGCGCACGACTTATTATCTGATCGGCACGGTCGCCGGACCCCATCCCTATCCCATGATCGTGCGCGACTTTCAGGCGGTTATAGGGCGCGAGGCAAAAAGCCAGATTCTCAGGCAGGAGGGACGATTGCCGGACGTGCTGGTCGCATGCGTCAACGGCGGTTCCAACGCAATCGGTCTGTTCTATCCTTTCATTAATGATAAAGCGGTGCGTCTGATCGGAGTCGAGGCGGGTGGGCGTGGGCTCAACGGCTCCGACCACGCCGCCACCCTCAACGTCGGCAGCGTCGGGGTATTGCACGGGAACCGCACATATCTGTTGCAGGACGAGCTCGGCCAGATTCGCGAGACACACTCGATCGCCGCCGGCCTCGATTATCCTGGAGTCGGGCCGGAACACAGCTATTTAAAAGATGTCGGGCGCGCCGAGTACGCCGTCGCAACTGACGAAGAGGCGCTCGCCGCACTCAAGCTGCTGTCGGAAACGGAGGGTATCATCCCGGCGCTGGAGAGCGCGCACGCGGTGGCGTACGCCGCGCGCATGGCGCCGACCTTACCCAAGGAGCAGGTGATGATCGTCAATCTGTCGGGGCGCGGCGACAAGGACATGCAGACCGTCGCGCAGGCGTTTGGAGTGAGCCTTTAGATCATGAAACGCGACGGTCGTATCGCACGAAAATTCCGCGAGCTGCGCGCGCGCGCCGAGGCCGGGTTGATTCCCTTCGTGGTCGCCGGAGATCCGGACCTCGCGCGCACCAAACAGATCGTGCGCGAGCTCGAAGCGCAGGGCGCTGATCTGATCGAACTGGGAATGCCGTTTTCCGATCCGATGGCGGACGGTCCGGCGAATCAGCGCGCGATGGCGCGCGGGCTCGCGGCAGGCGCGTCGCTGAGCGCGATACTCGCGATGGTGAGCGAGATCCGAAAGGAGAGCCAAATTCCGCTCATCCTGTTCGGTTACTTCAATCCCCTGCTGCATTATGGATGCCAGCGCTTTTGCGCCGACGCGGCCCAGGCCGGAGTCGACGGGCTGCTGATCGTAGACCTGCCGGTCGAAGAAAGTGCGGAGCTCGCCCGCCCTGCCACCGCAAACCATCTCGACCTGGTCTATCTGCTGGCGCCGACCACCCCGATAGAACGCAGCCGCAAGATTGCTCGCGCGGCGAGCGGCTTCCTCTATTACGTCTCGGTGGTGGGCGTGACCGGCGCGCGCTCCTCGCTGGCCTCCGATCTCGGACAGCGGATGCAGGAGCTGCGCTCGGTGACCCACCTCCCGATCGCGGTTGGCTTCGGTATCTCGACGCCCGAACAGGCGCGCGAGGTTGCCTCGATCGCAGACGCGGTGGTGGTGGGCAGTGCGCTTTCGCTGCTGATCGAAGAGCACCGGGGCGCGCCGGATTTGCTCGAAACCGTGGGCGCGTTCGTGAGTGCGCTCAAAGGCGCGATACGCCAAGCCCCGCACGCGATGGCGGCGTCTGGCTCGAGCTGACCACGATGGCTGAACGCGCCCAAACACAAAATCAATCGCGCCGCGGCGCCGACGATATCTGGACCCGATGCCCGGCGTGCAAGGATATCGCGTTTCGCAAGGAGGTCGAGCGCAACCTCAACGTCTGCCTCAAGTGCGATTATCATTTTCGCCTGACGGTCGAGCAGCGCCTCGCCGTCACCGCGGATCGCGGCTCGTGGCGCGAGCTGTTCGCCGATCTGGCGGTCGACGACCCGCTTGAATTCACCGACACCAAGCCTTATCCCGACCGGCTCGCGCAGGCGCGCAAAGCGAGCGGCCGCCTCGACGCGGTGGTGGCGGGAGTGTGCGCGATCGAGAAACAGCGGGTTGCGCTCGGCGTGATGGATTTCAATTTCATGGGCGGCAGCATGGGCGCGGTGGTCGGCGAAAAACTGGCGCGGCTCTTTGCGCATGCGCTCGCGCGCCGGCTGCCGGTGGTAATCTTCAGCGCCTCGGGTGGCGCGCGCATGCAGGAAGGAATCCTGTCGCTGATGCAGATGGCGAAGGTTTCCGCCGCGATCGCCGAGATGCGCGCCGCCGGCGTACCGTATCTGTCGGTGATGTGCGATCCGACCACGGGAGGCGTGGCGGCGTCGTTTGCGATGCTCGGGGATTTGAACCTGGCCGAACCAGGCGCATTGATCGGCTTTGCCGGTCGGCGCGTGATCGAGCAGACCACCAATCAGCAATTGCCCGACGATTTTCAGCGAGCGGAGTTCCTGCTCGCTCACGGAATGCTGGACGCGATCGTGCCGCGCCGCCAG
>DATJOQ010000403.1:0-9706 GCA_035506935.1 Binataceae bacterium (SeqCode)
CCCCCCGGACGCGAGGCGGGCAGCTTCGGCGATTTCTCATGACTTAACAAGGAAGGCAAGACTCTACTTATGCAGATCATTTTGCGCGAAGACATACCGAATCTGGGGCGGCCGGGAGACGTGGTGAAGGTTCGCGACGGCTACGCGCGAAATTTTCTTCTGCCGCGCAACCTGGCGATCGAAGCCAATCCCAAGAACATGCGCGCCTTCGAGCATCAGAAGCGCCTGGCATTGATGCGCCGCGAGGCCAAGAAGACCGAAGCACTCAGGCTCAAGGAGCGGCTCGAAGCGTTGCGTATCAATCTGACCGCCCGTGCCGGCGAAGAAGGAAAGCTGTTCGGCTCGGTCACGAATATCGATATCGAGCGTTCGTTGCGCGAGCAGAATATGGAAATCGAGCGGCGCAAGATATTGCTGACGGAGCCGATCAAGCAGTTGGGCGATTACAACGTTCCGATCAAGATCGATCCCGAGGTCGAGGCGATTTTGAAAATTACCGTGGCGGCAGAGTAAGGCAATCGAGGCGATGATCAAGCTCTACGACTTTCTACCATGCCCGTTCGGCCAGAAGGTTCGCGTCGTGCTGGTTGAAAAAAGCCTCAGCTATGAGTTGGTCGAGGTCGATCTGACCAAGGGTGAGCAGCGACGGCCGGAATTTCTGCGGCTGAATCCCTACGGCAAGGTGCCCGTGTTGATCGACGAAGATACCGTGGTTTACGACTCCACGATCATCAACGAGTATCTCGACGACGAATATCCCGATCCGGGGCTGCTGCCGCGCATAGAATCGAGCTCACTTCGGGCGCGCGCCCGCCTGTTCGAAGATTTCGCCGACAGCTCCTTTACCCTGCAGGTCGGCCAGTTGATGGCTGAAAATGCGAAACCCGAGGCGGAGCGCGACCAGAGTCGCTTGCAGCGCATCCGTCAGACCGTCGAGCGAGTGCTGGATTACTTGAATCGCGAATTGCAGGGCCAGCATTTTCTGGCCGGCGAATTCTCAGTCGCCGATATTGGCTTCGTTCCGCGCCTGCTGGTGCTGAACGAGCTTGGAATCGACGCGGGCATGAACCGCGGCAACGTCGAGGCGTGGATCAAGCGTTTGCTGGAAAGGCCGAGCGTTCAGAATCTTCAAGGCGTGAGCGCCTCACCGCTGGCTGGCGTCTAGCCTTCTGTCGAGCATAAGACGCAGCAATGCACCGCCCGCAAGGACGAGCGGTGCATTGGCAGGTGATAATCTCTTTAAATTTCGCCGCCAGCGTCAGAGGGCTGACGACATGTTCTCCGACTCAATACGTCGAACCAGCGATATCCGAGAGCAGGTCTTCCTCGCCAGGCGAGCGATAGTCGACACCCACCGATCGGTACATCAGCTTGGCGGCGAACAGTTTGTCGCCCAGGCGCCCCGCCGGCTTCAGCATCCCACCATGGCGGCGGCATCGCGGACAGGGCATCGTTCCGCTTAGCAAGCTCGCGTTCTTGGGGGTGATGGTGAGATCAAATGTATGGCCACAGCCAGGGTTTTGACAGATCGTCCGGTAAACAATCCCTGGCATACTTTCCGAATTCAGCGCTCTCTCCACTTTTCTTACCTCAGAAGGTTGATTGTTGACCGTCCAGCTTTTCTGTGAACAATAGACGACAACCGATGGGCAAACATTCAAGCAATCAGTGTGCCCCTGTCGCGCAGAGACAAAAATCAGAAAAAGCCGCCTAAAATCAAGAGCATTGCGCCAAGCGCCGACAAAAGTTGTGTGCATTTTGCCACTATTACAACACTTTGCGGCATCGACGCCGCGCCGGCCATGACACTACACAAAACGCGCCCGCCTCTTGCATCCATTTTGGTGTTCTCAGGGACACGAATTTTGTTACATTCTTCGCTTTTGATGAATCTCTCTTCTCTACGAGGCCGCTTTGGCGCTTCAGCATAGAATCCTGGCGCTGGTGATGGCCGGCGGGCAGGGGACGAGACTCTATCCTCTCACCCGTGACCGCGCCAAACCCGCGGTACCCTTCGGCGGCAAGTACCGAATTATCGATTTTGTCCTGTCGAATCTCGTGAATTCTGGAATCTTTTCAATCTATGTTCTGGTCCAGTGGCGCTCGCAATCGTTGATCGAACATCTTAAAGACGGATGGCAGTTCGGTGGGTTACTGCCCGGCCACTTCATAACCCCGGTTCCCGCCCAGATGCGAATGGGCGAGACGTGGTATCAGGGAACCGCCGACGCAATATTTCAGAACCTCAACCTAATCGAAGACACTGAGCCGGATATCGTGGCGGTATTCGGCGCGGACCACATCTATCGGATGGACATCCAGCAGATGGTCGAATTCCATCTCGACCGAAAAGCAGCGGTGACCGTCGCGACCCTGCCGGTGCCGATCGAGCAGACCAGCCAATTCGGTATCGTCGACGTTGACTCGGGTCTGCGGATTACTGGCTTCGAGGAAAAGCCGGCACGGGGCCGCTCGATGCCGGGTGCGCCGGGTACCTGCCTGGCTTCGATGGGGAATTACCTGTTCGATCCGCACGCGCTGCGCACCGCCCTGATCGAGGACGCGCAGAAGGCCACCAGCCGCCACGATTTCGGCCAGGACCTGCTGCCGACCATGATCGAGCGGGTTCCGGTATACGCTTACAATTTCAAGACGAATTCGATTCGCGGCGATTCCGAGATCAACTTGAGCTATTGGCGCGACGTCGGCACGCTAGACGCGTACTTCGAAGCGAACATGGACCTGCGTGACGCGCGCCCGCAACTGAACCTGTACAATCCGAACTGGCCGTTGCGGACCTCTTACTACAATCAGCCGCCCGCCAAATTTGTCTTCGCCGAGGACGGGCGGCGCGGACAGGCGCTGCATTCGGTGATTTCAGAAGGATGCATTATTTCCGGCGGCATGGTCCGCAACTCGATCCTTGGACGCTCGGTGTTCGTGCATTCATATAGCGATATTGAAGACTCTGTCGTCATGGACTACGTCGAAGTAGGGCGGCGAGCTCGGATTCGCCGCGCGATTATCGACAAGAACGTTTACATCGCCGAAGGCGATGAAATCGGCTACGACCTGGCGCGGGATCGAGAGCGTTTCTTCGTTACCGATTCGGGAATCGTGGTGATTCCCAAGGCGCCCAAGCGGGAGCGCCTGCCTTTCGAAGCCACCTCATGACCGATCTGCCGCATCCCGCGCCGCTGAACTCCTCGCGACCTCCGGAAAGGCCGCTGCCCAAGCCCGACTCGAACGGCATTCAGATTTCGCCGGGGCCCAGCGATGTTGCGACTGCGTCAGCGGGCGCCGTACGAGCGTTTTCGCGCTCCAAGCTCAAGCTTGGCTTCGGCAGCCGATGCGTTTTCTACCTGATGGTTGCGATTCTGCATCTGATGAGCCTGTTGCCGGATTTTGTCCTGCGTCCGCTCGGTGAATTTGGAGGCTGGATAGCCTATTGGCTTGATCGTCGACACGTGGAGATCGGGCTCAAGAATCTCGAGGTCGCCTTTCCCGACAAAAGCGCCGATGACCGGCGGCAAATCCTGCGCGGGTCCTACATCAATTTGGGGCGATGCGCCGCCGAATATATCCGTTTGGGCGGTTTCTTCTATCGCAGGCTCAAGCGCCGCGTGACTTACGAACGCTTCTGGGTTTGGGACGAAGTGGCGACTCGGCATCCGGGTAAAGGAATCCTGGTGTTGGGCGCGCATTTCGGAAATTTCGAGCTGTTAAGCGCTGCCCATGCCCTGCTGGGGCATCAGATAAGCCTGGTGCATCACACGCAGCGTTTTTTGGCCGGCGACGCGCTGATAACCTTCGTGCGCGAGCGGGCCGGGGTCGAGGTTATTCGCAAACACGCGGCCGCGCGCCCGGTGCTGAGAGCGCTACGCGCGAATCAGTTAGTGGCAATCCCGTTCGATCAAAATGCCAAACGCAGCGAGGCGATCTTCGTTCCGTTCTTCGGCGAGCCGGCTGCCACCACCAGCGGTCTCGCGCGCCTGGTGCAGATTTCGGGAGCGCCGGTGGTGCCGGTATTCCTGGTGCGCCAGCCCGACTACCGGAATCATAAGCTGATCATCGGCGACGAAATTCCGATACAAGCGAGCGCCGACCCGCGCGCCGATATCGAAGAGAACACCAGCCGTTTCGTCAAAGCGATCGAGGATATGGTGCGGCAATACCCCGAGCAATTCCTATGGACGCATCGGCGCTTCCGCACTCGCCCCCGCGGCAGCGCGAAGATTTATAGCTAGCTTTTCGACAAACTCTCGCTGCTTATTCGCGTTGCGTTCGCGCCAACCAAGGGCTTTATCAGCAAGAGCAATATCAGCGCGATTATCCAGGCGCCGGCGCCACCGATCAGCGGCACGCGCGCGCGCCCAACCAGCCAGATCGGAGCGGAGTTTGCGGTCGGCGCGAGGTAGCGCCACGATTTCGCGCCCACCACCAGCCCGGCATGCATCCCGAGCGAGAAGTACACTGTCCCAGTCAGCAAGAACGCCTCCCCCAACACCAGGCCCAACAGGAACAGGCCCAATAGCAGGGCTACCGCGGCTGCCGGATCGCCGAATTGCCCGAAACTCGACGCTATCTCCTCAAAGCCGGCCAGCGGATGAACTCCGTGCAGTTGAAATCGCGCGGGCGAGCGCACCAGGTGCGCGAGCGCGTAGATCACCCCACTGCCGATCAGCGCTGCCCGCGGACCGAAGTCATCACGCATGCCGTCGAGCAGGATCGCGCGAAAGAAGGCCTCCTCGATAATTGCGATCAATATCGCCGCCGCGAGCGTTGCGGGCAAATGCGTCAGCAGCTTTGACGACACCGCGCCGCTGCCGCTGATTAGCCTGGCAGCGATCCAAATCGCGAAGACCGCCGCTACCGCGATTGCGAACCCGCGAACGATACGCCCGACGTTTGCAGTCAGATTCGCAAAGCCGGCCGCCAGGCGCGGAACTAACTCGAGGGCGCGCGCGTTGGCCAGCATCACCACGGCGAGCGCGACCATCACGACCCGATCGAAAATTCGCGGAAACGGGAATCGCAAACCGAGCGCGTCGAGCGCGGCGCTTATCCAGGGTGCCAGCAGCGCGGCCGCGAACAGCGCGATCAGCAAGGCGATCGTCAATCTGAGCGTGAACGACATCCGGTGCGATTCCTTCGGCCGCTGAGTTATATATCAGGCCGAATGAAATTGTACGATTCACGCTCAACGGTTAGGACGCCGACGGCGGACTTGTGCGATCGAGCGCGGCGGCTATGATTCACGGGTCAAAACGCTGAGCGAGAGGTGATTTCCGTGGAGCTAGGACTCAAGGGCAGAGTGGCGATGGTGACCGGCGCGAGTAAAGGTATCGGGCGAGCGGTCGCGCTCGAACTGGCGGCAGAGGCTTGCGATTTGGCGCTCGGCGCACGCGGAGTGGAGGACTTGAACAAAGTCCGCGAGCAGGTGGCGTCGCAAGGCGTGCGATGTATCGCCAGGCAGCTCGATATCACCAATCCCGCCGATATCGAGGCGCTGGTGTCCGAGATCGAACGCAACTTCGGCCGGCTCGATATCCTGGTGAACAACGCGGGCGGCGCGCGGCCGGGCACGTTTGCATCGCTGAAGGACGAGGATTTCCATTACGACTACGATCTCAAGGTAATGGGGCAGGTGCGATGCACGCGGGCGGCGCTGCATCTGCTCGAAAAGAGTCCCGCGCCGCGAGTGATCAACATCAATGCGATCGTCGGTCGGGTGGTCTCGCCGGGCCTGTTCGCCACCGCCACCCATCGCGCAGCCTGCTACGCGCTCAACAAGGCTTTAGCGCAGGAGCTGGGCCCCAAACGAATCCTGGTCAACTCGGTCAATATCGGCTCGGTGCTGACTCCGCAATGGGAGAATATTCGGAATCGCCTGGCGCCGGGTAAATCGATGGAAGACTTCACCGGCGACCGGACCAAAGGGATGCCCCTTGGACGCTTCGGTGCGCCCGACGAGGTCTCAGGTCTGGTGGCCTTCCTCGCCTCCGAGCGCGCCTCGTTCATATCGGGCGCGTCGATCGACGTTGGCGGAGCCTCCGGCGCACACGTCTAAAGAGGTCTGCACTAACGGCGGGCTTGCTCTGGATTTTGCAATGGCTGGAGCACAATTTCGGTGGGACAAGTCTCGGGCGGTGCGCTGACGATTTGCGCGATCGTTTGCGCCACGTGCGCCGCCGACAGCATCAGGCTGCGGTCGAGATGCTTGTTTGCGGGAATCAAATCGGTATCGACTAGGCCTGGAATCACGACCGACATCCTCACCTTATGCTCGCGCAGTTCCGCGAAGCACGCGCGAGTAAATGCGATCAAGCCTGCCTTGGTTGCCGCATAGATCGCTTCACCGGCGGGTGCGTTCAGGCCCGCTGTCGATGCGACATTTATTATGGTGCCGTCGCCCTGCTTGATCATCTGCGCCGCCGCCAGCCTGCTAAGCTCGATCGGTGCGCGCAGGTTCACCGCGATCATGCGATCCTGATCGCTGATTCTGGTTTTCACCAGAGCCCCACGCGGTGGCGCCCATCCCGCGTTGTTAACCAAAACGTCGATGCGCTTGAAGAAGTCGATCGCCGTGCTGATCAGCGCCTCGGCGCTTTCGTCGTTGGCCAGATCGAGCAGCACGATCAGCGAATCGGCGGGTGCCAGCGTGCTCAGGCGCCGCGTCTCCTCGAGTTGCTCGCGCGTGCGCGCGGCCAGGCAAAGCCTAAATCCCAGGCGTGCAAGCTCGAGCGCGACGGCGCGGCCGATCCCGCGCCCGGCGCCAGTGACCACCGCCACCTTATGAGCCTGAGCCTCTTCACTCATCGCCAGAACGTCCCGTTTACGCGTTCCGTGAACCTTGCACGGCTGTGATATCTTGCACAAACTGGTCGTGCTTGTCCGCCGCCGGAAGGCTGCGCTGGGCAGCGGAGCGGCGTGCGAGGAGGAGTG
Organism: Binataceae bacterium (SeqCode); assembly: GCA_035506935.1. Lineage (GTDB taxonomy): Bacteria > Desulfobacterota > Binatia > Binatales > Binataceae > DATJOQ01. The sequence goes on from DATJOQ010000403.1 coordinate 6,946, forward strand.
CTTCGGGCAAGATGAATCCCCAGGTTTTTCGCGAGTACGATATCCGTGGCGTGGTCGAGACCGACTTCGACGACGAGTTCATCGTAAATCTCGGCCGCGCCTACGCGACGATCCTGAATCGCGCGGGCAAGAAAACCATCACCGTCGGGCGCGACTGCCGACTTTCTTCCGACCGCCTGTACCATTTGCTGCTCGAGGGACTGCTGCCCGGCGGCATCAATGCGGTCGATATCGGCGTCGTGCCGACTCCGCTGCTCTATTTTTCGGTGGCGCACTGGAAGATGGATGGCGGCGTGATGATCACCGGCAGCCACAACGCTGCCGAGTATAACGGTTTCAAACTCGGCGTGGGGCCATCGACGATCTACGGCGACGATATCCAGCAGGTGCGCCGGATTATCGAGCAGCGTGATTTTATTACCACATCGCAGAAAGGCACGCTCAGCGCGCGCCCGGTGCTGCCCGACTATCGCGATTTCATCACGCAGAATTTCAAGCTCAAGCCGGGACTTAAGGTCGTAGTCGACGGTGGCAACGGATGCGGCGGTGCGGTCGCGGCCCCGATCATGGTCGAGATGGGTCTCGATACGGTCGAGCTTTATATTGAGATGGACGGCCGCTTTCCGAATCATCATCCCGATCCGACGGTCGAAGCGAACATGCGCGATCTGATCGCCGCGGTCAAGAATAATCGCGCGACCGTCGGAATCGCCTACGACGGCGACGCCGACCGAATCGGCGCGGTCGACGAGAACGGCAGGATCGTGTGGGGCGACGAGTTGCTGGTGGTATTCTCGCGCGCGATTCTGGGCCAGAATCCCGGCGCCGCGATAATCGGCGAAGTGAAATGCTCGCAGCGGATGTACGACGACGTCGCGCGTCACGGCGGACGTCCGATCATGTGGAAGACCGGCCATTCGCTGCTCAAGGCCAAGCTCAAGCAAGAGCATGCGCTGCTGGCGGGCGAGATGAGCGGTCATATGTTCTTCGCCGATCGCTACTACGGCTTCGACGACGCGATTTATGCATCCTTTCGGCTGCTCGAAATTATCAGCCGCGAAAATAAAGGATTGGGCGTGCTGCTCGCCGACCTGCCAAAGAGCCGCTTCACGCCCGAGATTCGCCTTGACTGTGCCGACGACAAAAAATTCGAGGTGGTGCGCAAGGCAGCGGATTTCTTCCGCTCGCGCTACGAGGTAATTGATATCGACGGCGTGCGCGTAAAGTTTCCCCACGGATGGGGTCTGGTGCGCGCGTCGAACACGCAGCCGGCGCTGGTGATGCGCTTCGAAGCCAGTGACGAGGCGGCGCTCAACGATATCCGTGCGCTGTTCGAAGGCAAGCTCAAAGAGCTGGGCGCGATGTGAGCGCATTCGATGGCGGCAAAGTCGAAAGAGGATCGCAGGGCGGCACTGATTATCGCGGGCGGGCGAGGTACGCGCTTCTGGCCCGCCAGCCGCAACGCGCGCCCCAAACCGCTGTTCAGCCTTGATCAGAAAACCACGCTGATCGCCGACACCATCAAGCGCCATCAACCGCTGATCGCGCGCGAGCGCATCTTCGTTCTGGTTCCCGCGACACAGCGCGAGGCGTTCGCCGGCGCTCTCGAGGGTGTGATTCCTGCGGACAATCTGCTGGTCGAGCCTGAAGGCCGCGGCACCACCGTGGCGATCGCCTACGGTTGGGCGATTATCAGGGATCGGCTGGGCGACACAATGCTCGCGGTAACACCGGCCGATCATTACGTGACACCTGGCACGGGATTCAGGCAGACCCTGCGTCAGGCCTTCGACCTTGCGCGCCGCCGGCACGCGATCGTGGTGATCGGCGTGACACCGACGCGCGCGGATTCCGGCTACGGTTACATGAAAATCGGAGCCGCCGCAGGAAACGGCTTCAAGGTCGAGCGCTTCGTTGAGAAGCCGGCGCCGGCGCTGGCGCGCTCGATGGTGCGTTCGGGCAAATATCTGTGGAACGCCGGCGTGTTCGTGATGAGCAGTGAGACGCTTGCCGCGGAGCTGGCGGCGCATTGCGCGGCGCTTAAGAAAATCGTTCAGCAGCCGCCGGGTGAGACGGTCACGAAACTTGAGCGCGCCTACCGCAAACTCAAGCTCGATGCCTTCGATCGCGAAGTGGTGGAAAAAAGCGATCGCGTGTTTGGCGTGCGCGCGCGCTTTCGATGGCACGACGTGGGAAGCTGGCACGGCCTGTGGGAAGCGTTATGTGACTCCGGCGGCAACGCATTGATGGGCAACGTGATGGCGCTGGAATCGCAGGGCGTGCTGGCCCGCAGCGGCGAGCGTCTGGTGGTGCTGCTCGGGGTCGAAGATCTAGTGGTGGTTGACGACGGCGACGCGCTGCTGGTTGCGCGACGATCACGCTCGCAGGAAGTACGCCGCGTGATCGACGAGCTCGAGCGCCGCAAGCTTCATCGCTATTTGTGATCGCGCGGCGCCTCGGCGTCAGTCGAGTGCCTGGGGGTCGGCCCGCAGCGCGAGCTTGCGCAGCTCCGCCACCACGTCGATATCCTGAGTGACGATCGGTTGCAGCCGGTCGCCCAGATTCGGATCGAGTGTATTCCAATGAGTCGCCAGGCGGCCGAGATCGCCGCTGAGCTCCGACAGGATCGCGAGGTCGCCGGTTAGGCGCTCCCAATTATTGGTACCTTCGCGAGCGGGCAGTTCTACCAGCCTGGCCCATCGCCGATGCTCCGTGAGTAGGGCCGCCAGCGCTGCGGCGTGCTCGGTCTCTTTTGCGGCCG
>DATJOQ010000404.1:0-3505 GCA_035506935.1 Binataceae bacterium (SeqCode)
CAGTTCGCGAATCGCGGAAGCGAGTCCCGCGACGTCCTCTTCGCTGACCAGCGTCCCGGTCTCGCCATTGCGTATGACTTCGGCGGCGCCGCCGGTGTCTGTAGCGATAACCGGCGCTCCCGCGGCGAGCGCTTCGAGAAAAACCAAAGGCAGACCCTCGCCCGGCCGGCTCGGCAACGCGAACAGTATCGCGCCCTTGTACAGCGATCGCATCTCCTCGCGGCTCTTCACCCCGAGCATCTCGACGCGCTTATCCAAACCGTTGATCACAATCCGCTGACGGATAGTTTCGATATCGGGACCGCCGCCGGCGAGCAGCAGGTCGACGTCTGCAAATTCGTCGGCGATTGGCTTGAAAGCGTCGATCAGAACGTCCATCGCCTTGTGCTTGAGGTCGAACCGACACGCGCACAGGATATAAGGTCGCGCGCGTACCGCGGCCGGCGCCGCCTGAGCGGCTTCACAATCGACGCCGCCGGGGATCACGTAAGCGTCGCGCGCTTTGGGCAGGAGCTTGGCGAAATGATCCCGAGTCGCGGCCGCGACCGCGACGATCGCGCTCGCCGCGTCGAGGGCGCGCAACCCTCTCTCTCCCAATCGTCCGCGGCCACGGTCGTCCGATACGTGAAAAGTTTGAATCATCGGGACTGCGGCCGCGCGGCACGCGCCGATCACCGTCGGATAGCGATCCCACGCCCACAAATGACTATTGACGACGTCGGGGCGCCATTGCCGAATGAAACGCGCAAGCTCGCCCCATCGCGTGTGAAACGGAACTTTGAACAGGGTCTCGAGATGGCGCAGCGAAAGCGGCTTGCGATTCCAGATCTCGAAATAGGTGCAATCGATTCCGCTCCGCGCGACGCGTTCATGGGCGTTCCGACGCGCGCGGCGATCGAGAGTGGAAACCACCGACACCGTGTGACCGACTCGGGTCAGTTCGACCGCAAGACTGTCGACCACCTCGGCGATTCCGCCAAGCGCGTTGTATCCCTCGACCAGCAGCAGAATCCGCAGCGGATCCATCGGAGCGGGCAAGCCCGCTTAAGCCTCACGCCTCGACCAGGATATCGTCGCCCTCTAGACGCACCGGAAAGGAAGCGACTTTCAGGTTCGCATCGTCCGCGCTGCATCCGGTGGTAACGTCGTACTGCCATCCGTGCCACGGACAGGTGACGAGCGTGCCCTCGAGTTCGCCTTCGCCGAGCGGACCGCCGCGATGCAGGCAGGAGTCGGCAATCGCATAGAACTTGCCGCCGGCATTGAACAGCGCGATCTTTTTTCCGCCGACCTCGACCGTCTTACCGCTTCCTTCCGCGATTTCATCACGGCGCGCAACTTTCACGAAACTGGCCACCAGCGTTGGTACCTCCGGTTGATATCGCGGGATTTTATTGAGGCGCGGTGCGCCGGCGCAACTGGCGGAAGGCGCCCAGCCGCGCAGACCGGTTTGCATTTCGCAAAACGCGCACCATCAGGTCGTGTATTCCGCGTTGATCCTGACGTAATCCAGGCTCAGATCGCAGGTCAGAACATCCGCGCCAGCGTTGCCAAGCCTAAGATCCAGCCGCACGGTGAATTCACGCTGCCCCATCGCCGCCGCCGCGGCCGGGAGTTCTCTGGTCAGAATCATCCCGCGATCGGAAACCTTCACGCCGCCGATCGTGAGCGCTACTCGATTCGGTTCGAGCGCAACGCCTACGGCGCCGGCAGCAGCGACGATCCGTCCGACATTGGGATCGCAACCAAAGAACGCGGTCTTTACCAGCGGCGAGTTGGCGATTTGGCGCGCTATCTTCGTGGCGTCGGCTTTAGTGCGTGCGCCGCGCACCTCGATCGTGACCAGCCGGGTCGCGCCCTCCCCGTCATAGATTAACTGCCGCGCGAGCGACGCCGCGGTCGCGCCGACCGCCTTCTCAAATCCAGCTAAATCGCGCGCCGATGCGCGCCGGTTACCGGCCGCGCCGCTCGCCAACATGATCAACGAATCGTTGGTCGACATGTCGCCGTCGATCGTGATCGCGTTGAAACTCTCCGGCAGCGCGCGAATCAGCGCACGGCGGACAACCGGTGACGGCAGGTCGGCGTCGGTCACGATAAACGAAAGCAGGGTCGCCATCCGCGGTGCGATCATGCCGGCGCCCTTGGCCGCGCCCGCGATTGTTACGTCCACGCCGCCGAAGCGGATCGTGGTTGACGCCACTTTGGGCACGGTATCGGTGGTCATGATCGCGCGGGCGAATGAATCGAGTCCGTCGTGGCTGAGCGACGCAGCCGCGGCGCGCACGCCGGTTCTAAATTTCTCCAGGTCATAGAGATGGCCGATAACGCCGGTCGAGCACGGCGCGACCAATTCCAAAGGGCACGAAATCTCTTTGGCGACGACGGCGCACGAATCGAGCGCCAATTTCATTCCCGGCTTGCCGGTGAAGCAGTTGGCGCATCCCGAATTCGCCACCACCGCCTGCAGCCGTCCCGCGCGCAAACGATTCTGTGCCAGGATCACCGCAGCCGCCTTGACCTGATTGGTGGTGAAAACACCGGCCGCCGCCGCAGGCCGCTCGGCCACGATTAGCCCGAGATCTGGTTTACCGAATACCGCTTTCAGTCCCGCGCTGATGCCGGCGAAGCGAAATCCCTTCACCGGCCGCGCCTGCTCTGCAACGTCCATCACCGCCTCCGAGCCGCCATCTCTTTCAGGGGAGTTTCACGAACCACCGAGCTAGCCATTTGGGAAGTCGCCGCTGCCTATACACAACAATGCCACGGTCGATCTCCAACACGCGCTTCATCCGATTTCGCACTGACGAGTTATCCAGCACTACCAGCCGATCGGCAAGCTGACAAATTATGTTTAGATTCTTGAGACTTCGATGGTAGCGCCGGTGGACTTCGGCTGCAGGCACGTGATGCCCACCTTGGTTCACGCGCTCCCGCACGCGCTCTATAGCCAACTCGGGGCCACTGAGCCCGATGTAGGGCACGCCAACTGCCCATCCCTGCGACCTTGCGTGCCGTACCATCTGGAGATAGCGGCGGCCAGAGAGGGTCGTTTCGACCGCGAAACTGCAGCGTCGCGCCAGCAATTCGCGCGTCAGGCGTATGGCCCAACGGCCTGCTTGGAGAGCGACAGTTTCCGGTTCCCTTACTGCAAGCCGATAAGCTAACTCGTCCGGTCTTACGATTTCCTCTACGTCAGCAGCCAGGTTGGGCGCGTACGTGCTCTTGCCGGCCCCGTTTGGGTCCGCGATCAGCCAAAGCCATGGTTGGCGGCTCATCCCCCAGGTAAAAGCTCGCGCAGCGTGGTTTCTTCGCCCTCATGGTTGACGCATACCTCGAAGCGGCGACCCTCCGGAGTCTGTTTCACCAGCCTTCCGCGGGCGTCGATAAAGTAAATCGCTCGACCCGCGGTCTTATGCTCGTGGATAACCGCGTCGGTAGCCATTCGACCGGCGTGTTCAACGCGATCGGAAAAACCTTCTCCATCGTCGGCTCTGTCCTCGTT
>DATJOQ010000405.1:0-11905 GCA_035506935.1 Binataceae bacterium (SeqCode)
CGTCCCGCCGATACTGCGAAAGCGCTGGAAGCCGGCGCCGACGGCTGTCTCACCGAGCCGGTTGAGCCTGTGGTGCTGGTCGCCACAGTTCGCTCGTTGCTGCGCCTGCGCGAAGCGCTGCAGGCGGTTAATACTTCAAACACGGTCTTGCGCCAGATAATCAGTTCCTCGCCCGCGGCGATTATTGTGCTTGGCAGCGAGGGCAAGGTTGAAACCTGGAATCCTGCAGCCGAGAAAATCTTTGGATGGAGCGAGGGCGAAGTCCTCGGCAAGAAACCGCCGCTCGCGCTGCCAGACTCCGCTGCGGCTTCCAACGGCCACGCGCTCACCGACCGTATTCTTGAGCATGAGACTCGGCTCAAGAACAAAGACGGCGCCGCGATCGACGTAACCCTGTCGAGCACGCCGTTTCGCGTCACGCCCGGCAGTCCCGAAGGCGTGCTGATCATGTGCACCGACATCGCCGCGCGCAAGCTCGCCGAGCGCGAACGCGAGGAGGCGTGGCAGCGTGAGCGCGATGCGCGGCAGGAGAGCGAAAAGGCAAACCGCGCGAAGGATGATTTCCTCGCGGTGCTGTCGCATGAGTTGCGCTCACCGCTGAACGCGATCGCGTCGTGGGCCTGGCTGCTCCAGAACGGCAATCTGTCACCGGAGAAAAGCGCGCGGGCGATCGACGCTATTCAGCGCAACTCGCTTGCACAGACTCGGCTGATCAACGACCTGCTCGACATTTCACGCATCATCGCCGGCAAATTGTCGCTCGAATTTCGCCAAGTCGACTTGAGCGCGGTGATCGAGTCAGTGCTGGAAACCGTGCGTCCGACTGCTGAAAGCAAGCGCATTGAAATCCTTACCGATATCAGTCCCGCCGTTCAGGCACCTGGAGATGCGCTGCGGGTTGGTCAAATCATCCGCAATCTTCTCTCGAACGCAGTCAAGTTCACCCCTAACGACGGCGCTGTTTCGATCCAGCTTCGCCAGAATGAATCGCACAACGAAATCATTGTTAAGGATAACGGCGTCGGTATCGATCCAGCTCTCCTGCCGCACGTATTCGAGCGTTTTCGACAGGGCAATTCTTCCCCCTCGCGGGCGGAAGGCGGACTCGGTTTGGGTCTAGCAATCGCGCATCATCTGGCCGAGCTACATGGCGGAACCTTGAAGGCGGAAAGCGCCGGCAACGGTCTCGGCGCGACCTTTACTCTCGCGCTGCCAATCGATTGGGTCAGTTCTGCTTCCAGCTCGCCGGCTGCTCCGACTTTTATCTGGCAGGGTACAGACGCGGTGGATCCACTGCGCGATCTGGAAATTCTGATCGTCGACGACGAACAGGATTCGCGCGAGGTTCTCGCCGTTTTGCTCGAACAAAAAGGCGCTCGCATCTTTCTCGCAGGTTCAGTTCAAGAGGCAATGGAGAAATTGGACCGAATCACTCCTGACGTGATGCTGAGTGATATCGGCATGGCCAACGAAGACGGGTTCGTCCTGATCCGCAAGGTGCGGGAACGCGAAGCTGGGGGCAAGCGCAAGGTTCACGCTATCGCGATCACAGGCTACGTTTCATCCGACGATCGTTCGCGCGCGCTGCGCGAAGGCTACGACATGTATCTCTCCAAGCCGGTGGATCTGCGAGAACTGCTCGAGATACTCGGGCGGGTCGATCGCCGGAAAACCGTGCTGCAGTAAGCGCCGCCGCAAAAGCGCGCGCGGGCTCGTCGAAACATCTCAATAACGATTTGACTGTCCGCGGTTTCTATCTACCTGCGTTTGCGGCCGCGCCGTTGCGCAAGGAGCGATCGAAACCAGGAAGTATCGCCTGGACGAACGCGTTCTTCAGCACTTCGACGATCGCCTGCCACGTACTGACCCCCGGGCTGGTCAATTTGCCCTTGAGGTCGACCTCCGTCGCAACTTGTTTCGTGCTCGGGTTTTTGAACAGATGCGCTGCGCCGCCCACCACTAATTCCTTGGCCTGATGCATAATGCCGGTGTTTTTATCTTTTTGGTAATTGTAAACCTCGAGGTCCGAGAACATCGGTTTTACGTATCCGTTTATAGCGTCATCTTTGACGCCCACCTGCGAGAACACCGACAAGCGGCCCGCAGCGACATCCAGCCGTCCGTAGGCGCGGAGAACATTGTTCATCGATGGCAGATTGGTATTCTGAATCGCGACGTTCATATTGAATGCCGGTCCATTGTGACTCGCGCGAAAATCCGCCGACACCTTGGTCTCGCCGCTGCCCATGAACTTTCCTTGCAATGTCAGATCAGCCGGGCCGCGCTGCTGATGATTTGAAAGATTCGTGAGTCTGATGTCCGCGTCATTTAGAAAAAGCTGATACGCGGGATTCTTGGTTTCGTCAGTGAACGAGAAGCTGCTGCGCGCGATATTGAACTCGCGCACATTGATATCGACGGCGGGCCGGTTGTTCTGCTTCTCGATCTCGCGACCGGTTCCTTTCACCCGTTGGGCCTCGGCTTCCTCAGTCGAGGGCTTATGCACGTAGCCGATCGCGACTCCTTCGATCGTAGCTTCGTCCGCCTCCACCCTGGCGACCTTCGGCGAGTATTCGACCAGACCGCTGGCGGACAGCTTGCCTCCCGACACCGTGATATTGATTTGGCGAATCTCAGGATCGAAAGCACTTAGCGCCACGTTTTTTATCGAGAACCGAACTCGCGCGCCCGGATATGGCTCTTCAAGGTAGTTCGCGTTGCCTTCAATCGTGGCTACACCAGTGCCAAAGACAACCAGATTCGCGCGCAGCCACGAAGGATATACGTTCTTGGGCGAATGAATATTACGAATATTGTCAGTAGTAAAATTTAGATTCGCCAGATGAAGTGGCGGACTATTCTCATTCTGAATGTAAACTACATCTCCAGTGTCTATTGTGAATCGATTGATCTTGAATGGATAGACATTCTCCAAGGCGTCCTGCCATCCCTCCTGCCGCAACGGTACCTTGTGATTCTTTTCCGCCACGAACTGCGTTTGGTCGACATGAACCTTCGGGTGCCATAGAAGCACGTCAGCTACCACGCGTCTGGAGAATAGTTCCTTCCACTGGATGTGGAACCGCATCATCGGAATGTTCGCAACCGGCGGTGTGGGATGCTGCTGTTGAATAATAACGAGACGACTCAGCGTGAGTGAGCCACCAAGCAATTGCACGTGCGCTCGGCCAAGCGTCACGTGGTAGCCTTTGAGCTTCGCGTTCATCGCGGCCTCAGTCCGCGTACGGACGATCCCGTCGAGAAAATAAGAGGCGATGAACAGCGCAACGATCAGAAACAGGAAAATTCCGCCGATGCTAATAGCAATCTTGTGTCTGAGAAATGGCGAAGATGACATCGGTGTGAATCCTTAGAGCCGAGAGAGCAGCAAGCAACGTGCAGAATAATCGCAATCAGCATGCCATCAGTGTCTGTGGAATTCGCTCGAATTAGCTTCATTTTGTCCGACTCGAAGAGCCGCGAGTCTAATCGGCGATGTCCCGTTCGACGAATGTGAGTAGAAATTTCAAAATTGCCGGACCACCAAAATTCGATGGCTGCGGTTTCGTAAAGCTGATAGGTGTCGGAGCGGGTAATGTATCGAGCTCGCGACTTTTAACTCCGGCAGCGCGGATGATTATTCAGAGGATTCGATGTTGAAGCTGTTTTATGATGTTCGCACGTGCGCTCTCGCCTCGCACATAGCCTTGCAAGAGGCCGGCGCCGATTACGAAATTATTCGAATCGATTTCCGTTCCAGCGCGCAGCGCAATCCGGAATATTTAACGATCAATCCGAAGGGCCGCGTCCCAGCGCTTGCGACTGATAAAGGGATTCTGACCGAGACGCCGGCAATCCTGGCGTTCATCGCGCAGAGTTTTCCGCAGGCGCGCCTCGCTCCGCTGGACGACGCCTTCGCTTTCGCGCGGGTCCAGGCCTTCAACAGTTATCTCTGTTCGACACTTCATGTAGCCCACGCGCATCGTGTCCGCGGTTATCGTTGGGTGGACGCCGACGATGCTGCCGCGCTCGCGGCGATGAAAAAGAAAGTGCCGCAATCAGTCGGTGACTGTTACGATTTGATCGAACGTGAGATGTTTATCGGCCCGTGGGTAATGGGCAGTGACTATACAATCTGCGATCCGTATCTCTTCACCGTGATGCAGTGGATGGATGGAGACGGCGTCGACGTTTCGCGGTACCCTAAACTTCAAGATCATTTGCGGCGCATGTCGGAGCGTCCGGCTGTGAAGATAGCTTTGAGCCAGGAACGTGAATAGCTGAAGTTCATGCGGACGGCGACTTATGAACCCCGCCCGTCATTTGTTGGCGCTACCGGAGCTGTTGTGCGTCCGAACATGATGCCGGTTTCGACTTCAAGACGTTGTCCATTGCGCACATAGGGCTTGAACCTCCACTGGCGCAGCGCATCGCTGATAGCTTTCGCCTGATCCGGAAACGCACTCAGAAAGTGGATATGTTTCACCCTCCCCCGTTTATCAATGATGATCCGTACCGGAATCGAATTGTATCGCTGCTCGCCAAAAAATGGGTCGACCCGCTCGAGTAAGGTTTCCCCGCTTGCATAGTCCTTGATACATACCGGAACGGCGCCGCCGCCGCTGCCGCCAGTGGAACTCGCTTCCTGCGGTAATCTTATTTTGTTCAGTTCCGCGACCGTGCTTTCGAGCGTCTGCTGATCGCGGTTCATGAAAACAAACTCCACCGTATGGCAACGGATTTCGGTGGCCAACACGTACCAATGCAGCCCCGCGATCGGGGACCAATAGGCAAGCCCGGCGAAGTCGCGGCCGGCAATCTGACTATGAGTAGGTTTTGCCTCCAGACTGTAGTCGGCCTGCAGGTGATTCCTGGAGAAATCGACCATCTGCAGAGCATTGTCCGCCGGGAGCGGCGTGAAAAACATGTCCTGAGCTGTGATCAGGATATTGCCCCGCGCATCTCCTTTGTATGTATCCGGGCGCTGCATCAGCGCAAGCACGTAGCGGCCGCTATCCGACGGTGGCGGCCCGGCGTATTTCTCGATCCAGTCCGGAGGCAGCGGATAGGTGATGCCAAAATACTTATCGCGGAACACACCGTGGTTCAGGTTGCCACTTTCTGGCAAAGCAGTAACGGAATCGCTCGCGCTCGACCAGGCGCCCTTGACGAGGATCACGTTGCTCGGGACCTTCGTGGTGATGTGCGGTTTATCCAACGCGTCGCTATCGTTGACGGTTTGACAGAGGGCGGCTGACGACACGGATAAGGCGACCACCACCAGGAATCCGCAAACCCGAATTACGTAATTCACCACTCGGATGCTTCCTTTCAAGCACGCGCGAGAGCGCGGCGTTGAGGGCTTTATCGGCCCGCGCCGCGCCTCGCGCGGAAAACTCTCGTTAGGGACTTGGGAAGGATTACAGCGAGCGCAGGAAGTCCAAGATCTCCTGCTGCTGCGCGACAGTGAGATCCTGGAAATTATTTACTACCGTGTTGGCCTCGCTGCCCCTGCCCTGATGCGCCGCTATCGCGGCATTGAGGTTGGTAGTGCGTCCGTCGTGGAGCAGGAAAATCCGCTGTCCCAAACCCCACAAGGGCGCCGTGCGGAACTGGTCGCCGCCGGCACCACCCTGGGACACGTTGTCCGCGAGGCCGGAACCCATGTGATGAATCTCGATGTCGCTGAAGGCGTCGACCGGCTGATTGCTCAAAGACGCGGTGAAGGTCGAGGGTTGCGTCGAGTGTATCGCTGAATTGTGGCAGGTCGCGCAACCTACTGAGCTGAACAAGGCCGCGCCAGTGCTGATCGAGCTTGAGCTAACCGGACTTCCATTGAGTACAACTCCGCCGGGTTGCGGCGCGGCCAGCAAGCGCATGAACATGGCAAACTGCACCACGTCGCTGGGGATCGACGCGTTGGTCGAGTACTGATCACCGCCGCTGGTCGCCGCGTAATTGGTCCTGTCTTCCGGATAACCGGAGCCGCTAAGGTTGAGGCATGACGCGGGAAGACCCGTGCCCAATTGGTCTTCTTCGGGTAGCGGTCTGTCCTGCGTAAATATCTCGTTGGTGATCCCCATCTCGACGTTGTAGGCCTCGCCGGAAAACAGCGCGAGCGACTTGTTTTGTGCTTTCCAGCCGAAACGCGCGATAGTGCCATCGTTACCGTTGTGATTGAAGGTTCCGGCTACGCCGAAAGAGTTGTTGAGATTGCTGCTCCGGTTTTCAAGCAGAGTCGAGTCGTCGAGATTTTCAATCAGGCCGGCGCCAAACACCGGCGTTGGAATGCGGAAGATAATGTTGTTGGCGGCCTGCGCTTTCCCAAAGGGGGGTTGCTGTAAAGAGCAATTCCCTGCGTCGCCGCGACCCGTGACCGTAAACAGGTCTTCGACTCCGCCATTGGGTGCGCTGGTGTTAACACTGCCGGAGCTGTTGAAGAAGAATGGGAAGCGCGCCTCCCGGGTCGGTCCATTGGCGGTGATAAAGGACGGGGTGACGTTATCGGGTGCGACTCGCGGCTGTGAACCGTTGGTAAATGTGAATTCCGGATTCGTCGCGGGGCCTGACCCGCCGGGAGCGGGCTGACTGTGACAAGAAACACAACTTATGGAGTTAAACCGGGGGCCCAGACCATTGTTCGCGCCGTTGGAAACCGTCTCCACCTCTTCGAAGCGGGTTAGGCCGTTTTCAAAAAACTGCTCGCTGCCATCAGCCGTCGTAAGTGATGCAAGTCCCGCCCCGGTGTTGCGACTCGCCGATTGAACTCCGGGATCTTGCGCAGAGCCGCCGCCTCCTCCGCCCCCACCACCGCTCGACGTCGCAGCTTGTTGAGCCAGCAGCATTGTAGCCGTGATTGATATAACTAATACGATCATTCCCAAAGCAGCGATTATTTTCTTCATCGGCATAGTCCCCGCATAAACCCAATTCGTGGGCAGATCTCTCCGCCTTCGCCTACTCACATAGCGACCCACTTTACGCACTGGTCCCGAATTGACTACTAGCGGAGTAGCTAAAGCCCTCCAGCCAACGAGACTAGTGGTTAAAGAATGTCTGTGACACTCCGCAGCAGAGCGCGGTCACCGTCTCGTGCACAATTGGCCGAAACCGCGCGCAACGCGCGAATCGGATCGTTTGCGTGCACGAGCGTCTGTGGCGGAGCCTACACTAACGGCGAGCCACGGCCGCCAAAGGTATGGATGGTAGTGTATGTAAAAGTTGTCGCACGCGCGCTCGCATCCGAGTATTTACACGCACGGCGACAGAGACTTTGTCGCTGCTGATTCTGCATAGTAGCACTTCCTTACTTGCAGTTTCAGACGTTTCAAGCTGCGCATTCTGCCTATCTGCATCCAGGATTGCAAGAGACCAGCTTAAAAAAATCCACACGGTCTATACCGTACCGATTTTTGCAAAACTGCTTAACCCGGTATTTGACGGTAGGCGGAAGCGCGACGATGCCCGTTAGTGCCTAGACAGATCTCACGGAAAGCAGTCGCCACTAATAGACAATACATCGCCGAAAGTACGCATAGGGGAATACTATCTAGTTGTTACTGAGTATTTACATAGATGAAAGATATTCCACCAGTGCGTGCCGCCGCCTCAATGTTATCGAGTCAAGCAAAGACTTTGGGACAAGTGACTATAGGCTGATTTTCGGAGCAGAGGGGAAAAGAAATGGGAAGGAAGAACGAGTGAGTGGCGAGAATCAAATCGCGAATGCAGAAGCCTCGCGACGTCGGCGTGTAGAATGATGCGGGACATCGGATCGGATGGAGGCTCGTCTGAATGAGGCCGACGCCCCGCATCTGTGCATGAAAGAACTACTCGCCTAGGTTTGACTTCCGGACCTCGTAGCCGGTCGCAGCGCCTCCCAGTCCGCCCGCAACTGCGCCTATCAAAGGATTACCCACAGCGGCGCCAATCAAAGCACCGCCGGCCGCGCCACCCACTCCGCCAACCGCGGCGGACTCGCCAGGCGATGAGTTATTCATCGTACTTCCAGCCAGCGCTCCGACGCCCGCGCCGGTGGCGCCGCCCGCCAGTAGCGAGCATCCGGGCGCGATGAAAAGCATGGCAACCAACAACACACCTATCGCTAAAGTGGATACTTTTGAAAACATAACCAAAGCCCTCGGTAGCCAATGGTTAGCGGGATTCGTGCCATCGCACGTGTCGCCAGTTATCGTCGAAAATTCAGCTAACTACCTAGGCTTTCAAAGCATCGGGCTTCTGGCGCTCAGGTTGTTCGGCGGGCGCTAGGGCAACTCCTACACGGAGGTTTGCAATTGTTTCCATGTGTTTCACGAGGCCTCTTTCGTCGGACCTCGCGTTATTCGGGCCGGTAAAGCTACACGTCAAGCCTCTTTTAATTGTTTATGCACGCGGGGCAAAACGTGCTTGCCGTAAAACTCAATCACACGCATCTGAATCGGGCTGCCCGGCGTGTGCGTTTACGATCGTGGCCCCGTTGTTGAAGAGCTCCATCAGCGCTTGACATGAACGTATAGCTCGGTGATCACTTGAGCACCGCGCGTCGGCTCAACTCACTGAAACCATTCAGAAGGTTGGATGAGTTCATTTCATCGATCGCGCGACTAGCTAAAAGCTTTTGCCACGCCCCTCATTGTTATTATTTTTTCAATACTCAAACGCACCGAACGAGTTTGTCTTTGTGCGCGTTAGAGTAAGCAGAGTTGGCTGGTTAAGTCGGCAATCGACGTGCCAGCAGCTAGTCGATTCATTGGTTGCTTCAATCGGGGAATCGGCAAACTCAGAATCATCACCGGGACTTCCTAGGCCGCGCGCGATGGAGCGTTTCTGCGACTAACTTTCCTGGTTTGACCTCGTGTTCGATTTGATCGAACGTGCATTGCTCTGGCGCCTTGTCAGGGCGCCATCGGATCAGTTTGGTGCCGTGTCTGAAACGGTTTCCGGTGACATGATCGTAACGAACTTCGACTACCAGCTCGGGCCGCAGCGGTTCCCATTCGCCGCTGCGTTCGGTACTCCATCGACTCGGACCGCCCGGTGCCGCGCCGCTGAAGCCCGGCTGCGCGACCATCGCTTCGAGCCGACGGGTCAATGTTTTGCGCTCGCCGTTGGCGATTGACGAAGTGAAGCCCACGTGATCGAGCAGACCTTGTTCGTTGTAGAGACCGAGCAGCAACGATCCGACTTGACCGGCGCCCTGCTCATAGCGGAATCCTCCGACCACGCAATCAGCCGTGCGCATCCGCTTCACTTTCAACATTGCGCGCTCGCCAGGGTGATAAATTCCGTCGAGACGTTTAGCCACGACACCATCCAATGCTCCGCCGGAACGATCCAACCATCGCTTGGCCTGATGGAAATCACGCGTGTATGGAGTCAGTTTCAAGTTCGGCACCCGAGCGAGGGAATCGAAGAAAGCTTCGAGCGCGGCTCGTCGATCCCGCAGCGGTTTACCGATCAGGCTCGCTCCGTTGGCGCTCATCAAGCAGTCAAACAAAATAAAAATTGCTGGCGTCTCCGATGCCAGCTTGCGCACGCGACTTTCTGCAGGATGCAAGCGCGCCTGCAGTGCATCGAACGACAGGATGTCTCCAATCGGTACGGCAAGCTCGCCATCTAACACGAATTGTCTCGGTGCAAGCTCCGCCAGCATCGCGACCACATCGGGAAAGTAACGCGACAAAGTCTTGCCCGATTTGGCCTTCAACTCGACTTCTCCGCCGCTGCGAAACGCGAGGCATCGAAACCCATCCCACTTTGGTTCGAACTGCCATCCTGGATCTCGAGGTAGCCCGTCGACCGAGCGCGCTTCCATCGGAGACGTGTTCAGCGGTACCGCCAGTCCGGCGATTCCGCTGCTCTTCGATTTTGCGGTCGCGCGTCCCAAGTTCAGTCGGCTTCGACGTTGCCGAGTTGTTTAATCGCGGGCGCCAAAGGACGTTCGGCCTCGCAGTAGTCCTGCCAAGCGTTGCTCTTCGCGATCAGACGCGGCACCGTTCGTACAGTGAATCGTTTGGGATCGATACCGGATCTCAACTGCGCCCACACCAACGGCATCGATACCGGCGCACCGTCGCGAGCGCGCGGCGAAAGCGGCGCTACAGCGGTCGCCATACGATCGTTGCGAAGATAGTCGAGATATATTTTTCCGGTGCGTGCGGTCTTGGTCATTTTGATCAGGTAGCGCTCCGGGCTGTCGGCTGCCATCTGTCTGCACAGCTCACGCGCGAAAGCTTTGGCGCTTCGCCAATCGAGTTGTCCAGTCCTGGATTCGGCGAGCGGCGTTACCACGTGCAAACCTTTCCCGCCCGTGGTCTTGCAAAAGCTGTTGAGGCTGAGCGCCGCCAATCGATCGCGCAGCTCGCGCGCCCCTCCGATCACCACCGAAAAATCGACGTCGGGTGCTGGATCGAGATCAAATACCAAGCGCCCTGGCACCTCGGGCTGCCCTGGCTGACAGTTCCACGGATGCAACTCCACGCCAGCTACTTGCGCGACTGCCGCCAGGGCTTCGACTCTTTCTATCTGCAGATAAGGCTCTTCGATGCCCGAGACTTTTGTCAACCCGAAGAGCTTCGAGGTGCCCGCCATCGGATGCCGTTGGAAAAATTGTTCGCCGTGGATCCCATCGGGGGCACGGATAATTGAACATGGCCGGCCCTTCAGGTGGCGAAGCATCCACGCTCCCACCATTTCGTAATAACGCGCGAGCTCGATCTTAGTTATGGGAGTTCCATCGCCGCCGTCTGGCCATAATCCCTTGTCGGGCTTGGAGATCGTCACGCCCATAACGACGGTATCTCCGATCGATGAAGGCGCGGACGGTTTGCTGTGCGTCGTAGATTCCATCTGGTTTAGAAATAGTTTGACGACGTTCGAGCAATATCGGCAAGTTGATTACTATGTATTAGCGTAAGAGTCAGGCGAACGCACTAAGTATCGTTAATCACCCGCGCGTGATTAAAACATGCGGCTAATAGAACGCCTCCAATTAGAGAAACAAGCGAATCGCCAACGCCCGCCTTTCACTCGTTAGTATATCGGATGAGGAGAAAAGCGGTCTGAAATAATTTGGCCGAACAAGCCTAAGCGCGACTTTGATCGTCCTCGGAGCCGGGCACGGTAATCGTCAGATCTGATAAACGAAGACCTTTTTTTCGCGAGGGCGCAGGAACACCTCGGCACCCATCGCTAGGCGAAGCGACTGATAGCGGTCGTGATCGATCTCGACCTGGACCAGATCGCCCCACTGCGCTACCAGCTCTACCTTCACTTGCGGGCCAGCCGGATTGATACTGCGGACGGTGGCGGGAAAACAGTGGTTACCCTCGGGACGACTACGCTCGATTTCGAGCAGATGTGGACGCACATATACAAGAGCCTGATTGCCGTTGAGATGCGTGCGTACGTTCTCTTGCACTTCAACTCGTGTGTTGCCCAGATAGATCTTGCCGTTCTCCACACGCCCATGAAACAGATTTACATTACCCAGAAAGTTGTAGACGAAAGCGTTGGCAGGATGATGATAAACCTCTTCGGCAGTACCAACTTGCTCGATGCGGCCGGCGTTCATCACCACCACGCGATTAGCTAGTTCGAGCGCTTCCTCCTGATCATGGGTAACGAACACGCTGGTTATCCGAAGCTCGTCGTGCAGCCGCTTGAGCCATCGTCTGAGTTCCTGGCGAACCTTGGCGTCGAGTGCGCCGAACGGCTCGTCAAGCAGCAATACCTTGGGTTCGACGGCGAGCGTCCGTGCCAGGGCGACCCGCTGACGTTGACCGCCCGATAATTGCGACGGATAGCGCGACGCGAGGAAGTCGACCTGCACCAATTTGAGCAAATCGTGCACGCGGGCAGTGATTTTCTGCTCCGGCGGACGATGCCTGCGTGGCAGCACGCGCAA
>DATJOQ010000406.1:0-5164 GCA_035506935.1 Binataceae bacterium (SeqCode)
GAGGGCGACCGCAAGGTCGCGCGCGGCAAGGGGCGCGATCGGTAAGCGCTGCGTCGGGCGGCGGTGAATCGATGACCAAGCGCGAGATCATCGCCGAGTTGCTTAACCGACGGCCGGGTTTTTCCTATCGCGACGCCGAAACTATCGTCAACGCGATCTTCGACGCGATGGCGGGAGTGCTCGAGCGCGGCCAGCGAATCGAGATTCGCGGCTTCGGCAGTTTCGCGGTCAAGCAGCGCCGGGCCCGCCAGGGACGTAATCCCAAAACCGGTGCGATGGTGGCGGTGGACGCCAAACGTATTCCATTTTTCCGTGCTGGCAAGGAGCTCAGGTTCGAGGTTAATGACGCGTCCGAGAGCGCGGCGCCAAAATCGCGCTGACGCCGCGGTGGAACTCCGCCACCTGTGGGCGCCGTGGCGCGCGCAATACGTGCATAAGGCCGCGCCCGCCAGCAAAAAATGTATCTTCTGCTTCGGCTCGCTCACCGCCGCCGAGCGGCGGCGAAACCTGGTGCTTTACGCCGGGTCGGCGGCGCTGGTGATGCTGAATCGCTATCCTTATAACAACGGCCATCTGCTGGTGGCGCCGCGCCGGCATGCTGCGTCGCCGGAGCTGCTGACCGCGGCCGAACGCGGGGGTATCGGCGAAGTTTTGAATGCGTCGTTGGGGCTGTTGCGGTCCGCGCTGAAACCGGCTGCGTTCAACCTTGGCGCGAATCTGGGGCGTGCGGCGGGCGCAGGAATCGCGGATCATTTCCACTGGCATATCGTGCCGCGATGGAAGGGCGACACCAATTTCATGACGGTCAACGCCTCGACCCGCGTGGTCTCGGAGCATCTGGCGGCGAGTTTCAAGCGGTTGAATCCGCTTTTCAAGACGCTCGACGCTGCTTTATCTTAGAGAAGTATCGGCGTGCGTATTCCGCCATCCCCGGGAATCTGACAAAAATCGATCATGGATCAGAGTCTGCTCGAAACCAGCACGCTCGCGGAACTCAAGCTGCACAATTATCGAGTCCGGCCGGTGCGCGTCGAGATGCGCAACAACCTGCTGGCTCGACTACGCGCCAAGCAGAAGATTCTGCCGGGCATTATCGGCTACGACGATTCGGTTATCCCCGAGATCGAGAACGGCGTGCTCGCCGGCCATCATATGGTTTTCCTGGGCGAGCGCGGGCAGGCCAAGTCGCGGATCGTGCGCGCGCTGACCGGCCTGCTCGACGAGTTAGTGCCTGCGGTCAAGGGCTGCGAGATCAACGACGACCCGTTCGCGCCGGTCTGCCGCGAATGCCGCCAGCGGCTCGCGCAACACGGCGACCAGCTTGAAATCCACTGGATCGGCCGCGACCATCGCTACAGCGAAAAGCTGGCGACCCCAGACGTCTCGATCGCCGATCTGATCGGTGAAATCGATCCGATCAAGGTGGCCGAAGGGCGTTATCTCGCCGACGAGGGGACCATCCATTATGGACTGATCCCGCGCACCAACCGTGGTATCTTCGCCATCAACGAGCTTCCCGATCTCACGGAAAAAGTGCAGGTCGGATTGTTCAATCTGATGGAAGAGAAAGACGTCCAGATAAAAGGATACAAGATTCGCCTGCCCCTCGACCTGGTGCTGGTCGCGAGCGCGAATCCCGAGGACTACACTTCGCGCGGCCGGATCATCACGCCGCTCAAGGATCGCTTTGACGTCCAGATCCGCACCCACTACCCGAGAACGGTCGAGGACGAGATCGCGATCATGGAGCAGGAGACGGTCTATCCGCCCGAGTCGGAGATGGCGCTACGGATTCCGCCCTTCGTCAAGGAAATCCTGGCGCAGATAACTTTCGAGGCGCGCGCCTCCAACGAGATCAACCAGGGTTCGGGCGTCTCAGTGCGCGTGACGATCAACAATTTCGAATCGGCCATCTCGAACGCGGAAAAGCGCGCGGTGCGCAACGGCGAGAATGAGATCGTGCCGCGGCTCTCGGATCTGCATTCGCTCTACGCCTCGACCGTTGGCAAGATCGAGCTCGAATACGTCGGCGAAGACAAGAAGCAGGATGATCTTATCGAACGGTTGATCAACCGTTCGATCCTGAAGGTCTTCGACCGCTATCTCAAGGTTGAAGACCTGAAGAAAATAATCAGCTATTTCGATCAGGGATGGGGCGTGGAAGTGTCGGACAGCGCTCCTGCGAGTGAATACCTGGAGCCCCTGCGCGAAATTCCCGAGCTGCGCGAGGCGATCAACGCGCTCGGGCCAATGGAAAGCCCGGGCCTGATGGCCGCGGCGACCGAGTTCATCTTCGAGGGCCTGCACCTGCATCAGAAACTCAACAAGGAGCGCCAGGGCGGGCGATACAGTTATCACGCCTGAAGGCGCCGCAATGTTTATCTCGCGATACACGCAGTGGGACGGCACGCAGAAGGTGCGGCTCGACGCCGACAAGGTGTTCGAGAAGCTGTCCGAGTACCTCTCGCTGACCGACGACGTAAATCAGGCGGTCGATTGGCTGATGCGCCAGGGGATGGATTTCGACGGCTCCCAGGTCGCCGGGCTCGATCAGATCCTGGAAGAACTGCGCCAGGAGATGCGCCAGCGCTATCGCGACTTCAATCTCAAAAACGCGCTCTCCGAGATGGAGCAGCGGCTCGAGGACATCCTCGATCGCGAGCGCGCGACTCTCGACGCGCTCACATCCGACAAGCCGGAGCTCGAGGAAAAGCAAAGGCAGTTGTCGCGGATGCCGCGGCGGCTCTCCGAGGCGATTCGCAAGCTCGAGAACTACGAATTCGAGAACGCTGAAGCCAAGGCCGATTTCGAATCGCTGCTCGAAGAGTACGAGAATATCCACGATCTCGAAAATTTCCGCGACCGCTTCGGCCAGATGTTCCACGGGCCCAAGAGCCTGGATTATCAGCAGGCGCTCGAGCTGATGCGCGAGATGGAGCGTCTCAAGCAGCTCGAGCAGGAACTGATGTCTGGCAACTTCGATTCAATTTCGGCCCAGGATCTGCAGGAACTGCTTGGCCAGCAGGCGCTACAGGATTTTCAGAGCCTGCGCCAAATCTCGCTGCTGCTGAACGAGTCGGGCTATCTGATCCAGAAGGGTGGCCAGACCCAGCTCTCGCCCAAGGGCGTGCGCAAGATCGGCCAGCTCGCGCTGCGTGATATCTACCAGAACCTGATCAAAGATCGCGCCGGTAGCCATCAGGTCGATTACCGCGGAATCAGCGAGATGCGCCCCGAGCAGGTGCGTCCGTACAGCTACGGTGACCCGCTCAACCTCGACCTGGTGTCGACGCTCAAGCGCTCGCTCACGCGCAAGGCCGGAGTGCCGCTCGAGCTGCGCCCCGACGATTTCCAGGTGTTCGAGAGCGATTACGGCAGCACTTCGTCGACCGTGCTGTGCCTGGACATGTCGTGGTCGATGAGCTGGGAGGGGCGTTTCGCGGCGGCCAAGAAAGTCGCGATGGCGATGGAGACGCTGATTCGCTCCAAGTATCCGCGCGACTTTTTTTCGATCGTCGGATTCTTCACGCGCGCGGTCGAGCTCAAGCTCAAGGACTTGCCGGAAGCCTCGTGGAACATGGGCGATCCGTTCACCAATCTGCAGGACGGTCTCAGATTGGCGGGCGAGCTGCTCGCGCGCCATCCCTCGCGCAATCAGCACATTATCGTGATAACCGACGGCCAGCCGACCGCCTACTTCCTGAAGAAGCGGCTTTACTGCGAATGGCCGCTGTCGTTCGGCGGTATCAGCATGCGCGCGGCACAGGAGACGCTCAAAGAGGTCGAGCGAATCACCCGCAGGGGAATCGTGATCAATACCTTCATGCTCGACGATTCGCCAAGCCTGCGCGCGTTCGTGGAAAAGATGACCCAGCTAAATCACGGCCGCGCGCTGTACACCCGCCCGGACCACCTCGGCGAATATTTGCTGGTCGATTACATCTCCAAGAAGCGCAAGCGCATCTGACTTCGTTCAGAGTCTGCGCGCGAACATAAGCGACGAGCTGAACGGCGGACTGGGCAGCCGCTGCTGCGCGATATCCACGAATCCGGCCTCCGCCAGCCACACGCGCGCCTCATCGAAACTGTAGTCGCGTCCGTTGGTCGTCATCAGCAGGTAGAGCGAAAACAGCACGCCTGCCGCGGGTTCGGTCAATTCCGCATTCAGGATGTGATCCTTGATGATCAGCCGGCCGCCGGGATTCAGCGCGCGAAAGCACTTGTGCGCCAGCGACTGGTTAACCTGCTCAGGTTCGCTGTGAATGATGTTGGACAGCAGGATAGCGTCGCAGCGAACGGGAATCTCGTCGCGATGGTAATCGAAGGCCGCGAGTTCGATCCGTTCCTGCGCGATCGCGCCGCGCTCGGCCAGCATCTCGCGCGCGACCGCGAGCGTGGCCGGCAGATCGCACACCACGCCGCGCATCCGCGGCCATCGATTGACGAATTCCATGAGGTAGGTGCCCGGTCCGCCGCCGACGTCGATCATCACCTCGACGTTGCTCAAATCGAGGATCGACGCCAGGTAACGCGCGTCGCCACGCGCGCGCACCAAGCTGTCCATCGCGCGGATGAAGCGCTCGGTGTCCTCGCGGCGCGATTGAAACATGTCGGGGGTACGGACAGGCGCGCCGCTGCGCACCGACTCCTCGAGCCGCGCCCAGAGCGGGAATATCGCCTCGTCGAAAGCGATCATGCCACCGAGAAACTCATCCGACGATTCGATCAGGTGGCGCCGTGCGATCTCGGCCAGGCGATATCGTCCGGCACTGGTTTCGAACAGTCCGAGCGCGACCATCGCGTTGGCCAAGATCATCGTGGCGCGCTGATCGCCGCGGATCGCGGACGCCAATTGAGCAGCGTCGCGCTCGCCCTGCGCAAGCGCCTCGAATAGGCCGAGTTTCAGCGCCACCTGAATAGCGCGCGCCTGCACGTGGCCGCTGACCAGCGCGGATAAAGCGGCGTAATCCATCGGCTTAACGCAAAAAGTCTTGGGTCACGTACGTTTTGCCGTCGGAGGAGCGGGCGACGCCGATCCCAGTCTCGCGAAAATTCGCCGATAGCATGTTCTCGCGATGCGGCGGGCTCGCCATCCAGGCCTTGACCGCACGATCGGGCATCTCCGATGGATCGGGGGATCCTTCCATATAGATGTTTTCCGCCA
>DATJOQ010000407.1:0-6289 GCA_035506935.1 Binataceae bacterium (SeqCode)
AACGGGTGAAGAGCTACAGCCTGCCCGAGAAAGCGCGCTTCCGCCAGATTCACGATGGCCACTGCACTTTCGTTCAGCCCGACGAGCGCAAGTTCGTCACCGCCGAACTGCTGCGCGGATCATCCCTGGTCGGCACGCCCGACGAGATCATCGAAAAGATCCGCGCGATGGAGAAGGCGGGGATGCACGAAGTTACTCTGCTGCCCAACGCCGATCGCGCGCGTAACGTGCTGCGCGACTTCGCCGAGATGATCATGCCGGCATTCCGCTAGCTACTCAGCGCTACGTCCTGTCCCGACGAGGGAGATGTGCCACCCCCTCCTGTCATTCCGAGCGGAGTCTCCGGAGGAAGAATCTGCGCGGAGCCATTTTTCTATTACTCACTCCGTTCGGAATGACAATCTGCCGGGCGATGATGGCCGTTACTGCTGGTTCGCGCGCTGAACCTGATTGGCGTGTCCCTGAGCCGCGCCCTGCGTGCGCTCGCCGTGTCCCGAGTCGCTTCCATGATCCTGATGCACTGGCGGCGTCGTGTTGGCCGCCTGCGGCTGATCGCTCCGCTGCGGCTGCACCGCCATCCCGTCCTGCACTCCCTGGCCGACGTTCAACACCACCAGATCGTTCGGCGCCACGCCCCGCGTGATTTGCACGTCGCGTCCGTTGTCGTCTCCCAGGACTACTTCAGCCAGATGAATATGATCGTCTTTGACCAACGGCGCGTAAACTTTGCCGTCGCGAAATACCAGGGCGTCGTCAGGGATCACCGGAATCCTGTCGGAAACAGGAATTTTCATATCCAGTGTCGCATACATGCCCGGAAGCAGCGCCGAATCGACGTTCGCCAGGTCGACCTCGACGAGCATCGTTAGAGTATCCGCGGAGAGCGCCTGCGGATGGCGCGTGACGGTTCCGACGAAATCACGCCCCGGATATTGCGTGACCGTGATCGTCGCCGGATCGCCAACCTTGACGAACGAGGCCGCATCCTGCGGCACGTTGGCGTATATTCGCACCGGCTGCAGCGTCGCCATCGCCAGAATCGCGATCCCTCCGCTCGACGGCGTAGTCGACTGCGGAATCAAGGCACCGGGATCGACGTACCGCGCCGTAATCATTCCGTCCATCGGCGCCGTGATTACTTCATAGGCTTGCGTCGCGACCAGTTGTTCGTATGCCGCCTTGGATTGAAGCAGCGCGAAGTGCGAGTTGTCCGCGATTTGCTGCGCCACCACCGCTGTTCTCAGCAACTCCTGGTAGCGCTTGTCGGTAATCGCGTTCAGCTCGTAAGTGGCCTTGGCGTTGCGAACCTGTTGATCCAGTTCCGGCGATTCCAGGATCGCCAGCACCTGCCCCTTGTGAATTCGATCGCCCTTATCGACGTAGATCGTCTTCATGTAGCCGGCGATCTTGGCGTATATCCAGGTCTCGACGTAGCCGTGGATATTGGCCGGAATCCGCACCTCGCGCTCGCCCGGCGATTGCGTCACCGGCGCTACCAGCACGAACGGACCCTTCGCCGCGGTCTGCTGGAGATCGGTCCTTTGATTCTGCAGCCGATGCTCCCGGGCCATCACGAACACTCCGCCCACGCCAAACGCTAGCAGCACCGCGAGGCACCAGCCGACGATCCCGAAGAAGCCGATAGGCTTCCTCTCCTCGGCCTTTAGCGCATCCGAGTCGGAAACTTGCTTCGGACTATTTTCATCGTGAGGCATCAGCCGATCGGCTTGGTAGCCGCCTCAATTTCCATATCACGCTCATGCTTGCCTTTGAGCTTGCGCCCAAAGATCGAGTAGACCGCGGGCACCACGAACAGCGTCATCAGCGTCGCCACGATCAATCCGCCGATAACCGCGCGCCCCAGCGGCGCGTTCTGTTCCGAACCCGAGCCCAGCGCCAGCGCCATCGGTAACATACCGAGAATCATCGCCAGCGCCGTCATGATAATCGGACGGAATCTTATCCGGCCGGCTTCGATCGCCGCCGGTGCTGCCTCGAGATGCTCATCCTCGCGCAGCTCGTTGGCAAACGTGATCAACAGATTTCCGTTCGCTACACCCACGCCGACCGCCATGATCGCGCCCATCAGCGACTCGACGTTGATCGTGGTGCCGGTGAGCACCAGCATCCACAGCACTCCGGCCAACGCGCCCGGCACCGCCATCATGATTATAAACGGCTCCAGCCACGACTGGAAATTCGCCACCATCAGCAGGTAGACCAGGACTACCGCCAGCACGATTCCCTCGCCCAGTGTGGTGAACGATTGCCGCATCGCCTGGCTCTGCCCCCGTATCACCACCCTGGTGCCCGCGGGAAGCTTGCCCAGCCCATTGATCGCGCGCTGAACGTCCGTGCTCGCGCCGCCAAGGTCGCGTCCTTCAACTGCGCAGTTGACGTCGATCACACGCTGCACGCTGTAATGCTCGATAACCGCGGGGTCGATATCGTGCGTTATCGCCGCCAGATTGCCCAGCAACTGTGGCGCGCCAACCGCTCCGCTGCCGCCCGCCAGGGTGCCCGCCGGAGGCGGCGGCACCACCTGGCTGCTCGCGCCGGAAACGTTCACCAGCATCGACGCGCCGTCGATCTGCGATTGATTCGGCGTACTGATCGGAAGATTCGCCAGCGCGTGCACCGAGTTGATGTAATGTTCGGGCGCCTGCGAAATCACATCGTAGTTGACGCCGTTTCTCGGGTCGAGCCAGAAGCTCGGCTGGATCAGCGTGTTGCCGCTGAGCGCGGTGAGCATCGCCGACGCCACCTGCTGTTCCGTAACTCCCAATTGCAGCGCCTTGGCCCGATCGACGTTGACCTTGAACGTCGGATAATCCAGCGGCTCGGCGATCCGCAGGTCGACAATTCCCGGGATCGTCGCCATCGCGTTCTGCAGCCGGCTCGCAATCGCGTAGCTCAACTGCAGATTATTGCCCGAGATCTGCGCGTCGATCATCGCCGGCAGGCCGAAGTTCAGCACCTGCGCAACGATATCCGCCGCTTGAAAATACGTCCCGACGTTGGGGAACCGGCGATGCAGCAGTTGGCGGATTCGCTGCTCGTAAACCGGTGTCGCCTCGCTGTGTTTTTCCTTGAGCTGAATCAGGATGTCGGCGTCCTGCGGCCCGATCGTATCGGTTTGATAAAACGCCAGGTCGTAATACAGCGGCAGCCCGATATTATCGCTGATGCTCTCCAGGTCTGACGCCGGAACCACCTCGCGAATCGCGCGCTCGATATTGGCGACAAATAATTGACTCTTCTCGATCCTGGTGCCGGTGGGGCAACGGACGTGAAGCCGCATCATGCCCGCGTCCACTCGCGGAAAGAAGTCCTCGCCGACCACCAGCAGCAGCAGCGCGGAGGACGCCACGATCAACCCCACGCAGGTAAGCGCGATCGCGCGATGCGCCACGAATCTGGTCAGCAGCCCGTGATAAGCCGAGCGCAGATGCTCAAAGCCGCGCTCGAATCCGCCGAGAAAATGTCCCCAAAACCCCGGCTGCTCGGAGGGCTCCTGATGCGTATCCGGCAGCAGATGATGCGCCATGGTGGTGACCAGCGTGCGCGACAGCAGATACGACGTCAGCATCGCGTACACCACCGCCAATGCCAGCGGCGTGAACAGGAAGCGCGCCACGCCGGTCAGCAGCACGACCGGGAAGAACACGATACAAATAGAGAGCGTGCCGACCAGCGTCGGCGTCGCGATCTGCGTCGCACCGTCGAGGATCGCCACCACCAGCGGCTTTCGCATCGCGTGATTGCGATGGATATTCTCGATTTCCACCGTGGCGTCGTCGACCAGCATCCCGACCGCCAGCGCGATCCCGCCCAGCGTCATCGTGTTGATGGTCTGGCCCGACAGCTTGAGCGCCACGATCGCGGTCAGAATCGACAGCGGAATCGACGCGATAACGATCAGCATGCTGCGCGTCGAACCCAGAAAGACCAACACCATCAACGCGACCAGAGCCGCCGCGGTCACCGCTTCCTGCACCACGTCCCACAGCGCCGCGCGCACGAACTGCGATTGGTCGAACGTCAGCGCGACCTTCAGCCCCTTGGGCGCGACCGCCAAAATATCCGGGATTTTGGCTTTGACCGCATCCACCACCTTCAGCGTCGACGCCGCCGCGTGCTTGATCACCATCAGGTAGGTCGCGGGCTTGCCGTCGATATCGACCACGTTGGTCTGCGGCTGATGCGTATCCGAGGCCGGCGCGACGTCGCCGAGGAATACCGTCGTGCCGTTGCTCACCTTGATCGGCAACCGGTTGAAGTCCGCCACCTTGCTCGGACTCATGTTGATGTCGACGTTGTACTGGTAATCGCCCATCTTCGCCTGACCCGACGGGATCACCACGTTCTGCGCGGCTACCGCGTTGCCGATATCCGCCGCCGACAAGCCCTGCGCGTACAGCCTGGTGGGATTGATATTCACCATCACCTGGCGTTGCACTCCGCCCAGTGGCGCGGGACTCGAAAAGCCCTCGATCGTAAAGAGCTGCAGGCGAATGAAGTTCAGGCCGTAGTCGAAAAGCTGCTGCCCCGACAGCGTATCGCTGAAGATGTTGAGCTGAGCCACCGGCACGTTGGCGGCGTTGTATGAAATGATATTCGGCGGCTCCGTGCCGCGCGGCAGGATGGTTAGAATGGTCTCGGAGACCGCGTTTATCTGCGCGATCGCCGCGCCGATATCCGCGTCCGGATAAAAATAAACCTTGAGCAGGCCCAAGCCTTCGATCGACTCGGACTCGATATGCTCCATGTCGTTGACGGTGGTCGAATACGCGCGCTCACTGATAATCACCATCCGGCGCTCGACGTCGACCGCCGACAGACCCGGATAGTTCCACACCACCATCACCACCGGCAGATTGATCGCCGGGAAGATGTCGACGTTCATCATCGTGAACGACAAAACGCCGAGCACCAGCATCAGTAACGCCATCACCGCGATCGACAGCGGGCGGCGCAATGCCAATCGAACTAGCCACATCATAACGGCTATCTCCCCTGCGGAGCGGGTGGCTAAACTCCGGAAACTCCGTGTTCCAAGCTACCAACGCCGCGCCCTGGCTTCTACAATCCGGCGACGGCCATCTGACGAGTCTGCCATCCGTTACCAAGCGAGAGCTGTGCGGATATTCGGTTATTTTTTTCAATGCATTTAATCATATGCGTTCGGCGAGGATTTCTCGCTTCGCGGCGGCTTGAATAGCCGCGAAAAAATCTGAACACAAATCGTCGAGAGTCTTATCGCCGCCGTTTTTAGATGGCGAGGATAATTAGAAGCGCGACACGCGCTAGCGCACCGCCGCTAGCGCCTCGGCCAGCGTGAAGCGGCCCTCGTACAGCGCGCGCCCGCTTATCGCCCCCGCCACGCCGTCACCAAAATGCGCCTTCAACGCCCGCAGATCGTCGAGCGACGCCACTCCCCCCGAGGCGATTACCGGAAGACCGGTATGGCGCGCGAGCGCGGCAAACCGCTCGACGTCGGAACCGCGCTCGGTGCCGTCGCGTGAAATGTCGGTATAGATTATCGCAGCCACTCCCGCGCGCCGAAAACGCGCCGCCGCATCCGCCACGGTCAACGCACTGGTCTCAACCCATCCTTTGATCGCGAGCTTGCCGTCGCGCGCGTCGATCGAGCCGAATACCCGCTCGCGAAATTCACTGCATGCGTCGCTCAACAGCTCCGGATTAAGGAACGCGATCGATCCCAGCGCCACCCGATCGGCGCCCGCCGTCATCGCGTCCCGGATCGCGCCGATCGTTCTGAGCCCGCCGCTCACGTCGATCTCGCAGCCCACCGCCGCGCGGATCGCCCGAATCCCGTCCAGGTTTTTCGGCTCGCCCGCAACCGCGCCGTCGAGGTCCACGACGTGAATCATGCGCGCGCCCTGCGCCTCGAACTCGCGCGCGGTCGCCGCCGGATCGCTCCCGTACACGGTGCTGCGCGCCATGTCGCCTTTCAGCAGGCGCACCACCTGGCCGCCCTTCAAATCGATCGACGGAATTACGGTGAACGTTTCGAACATCCGTGGGATCTGTTTGTCATTCCGAGCGTAGTCTGCGGAGCGAGGAATCCCGAATCGGTTGCCGGAGGCTCGCTGCGAAGCAATCGCTACGACAACGTGCCCTTGGTCGACAGCACACCATGCGCGCGTGGCTCGATCGCGGTCGCCTGGTCCATCGCGCGCGCCAGCGCCTTGAACGTCGCTTCGATAATATGATGCGGATTACGCCCGCTGTGCAGATTCAGATGGAGATTCATGCCGGTCTCGTC
>DATJOQ010000408.1:0-5956 GCA_035506935.1 Binataceae bacterium (SeqCode)
TGGTCACGCACGCTGCCGGCCGCGTGCGTCTCGAATACGACGTCCCCTCGCGCGGACTTATCGGCTTTCGCAGTCACTTCCTGACCGACACTCGCGGCACCGGGATCATGCATGCGCTGTTCAACGGCTTCGCCCCGTGGGCCGGACCGATCCAATCCCGCGTCAACGGCGCGATGATTTCCGATCGCGAGGGCGTCACCACCGGCTATGCGCTGTTCCATCTCCAGGAACGTGGCCGCCTATTTATCTCGCCTGGCGATCCGGTCTACGAGGGGATGATCGTTGGCGAGTACTCGCGCGATACCAATCTGCCGGTCAACGTCTGCCGCGAGAAGAAGCTCACCAATATTCGCGCCGCCGGTCACGACGAGGCGATTCGACTCGCTCCGCCCACCGTGATGACGCTCGATTTGGCCCTGGAATGGATCGACGAGGAGGAATTGGTCGAGGTAACGCCCAAATCGGTGCGTCTGCGTAACCGTATCTTGAAGACCGCCCTTCGCAGCAAGCATCGCGCTGCGTCACAAGAGAACGCAGTGCTGGCAACTCCGGGCTGACATCAAGCAAAATTAAGAGCATACGCCTTCGGGCGACAAACCGCGGCTGGCCGCAACCGCGCTTGCTTGGGGAGGATCCTCCGGCCTTGCCATGAAATACCTTCGCTACCTCCTGCTCGGATTCGTAGCGGTGCTGCTGGTGGGCGGCATTATTGCGGCGGCATTAACCATTTATTTCAGCCAGAACCTCGCCGGCTTCGTAGTGGCCCAGGTCGAAGCCAGAACCGGTTTCCAGATTCGCTCCGCCGCTACCCACGTCGAGTTCACCCCTCGCCTGGTGGTCGAGTTCGATCAGGCCGAGGTGTTCGATCACGGGCAATCACTCGCCCGGCTTAAAAGCCTGAAACTCAGGTTCAGCTACCACGCCCTGCTCAATCGAACCGGACTGCCACTCAATCGTATCGTTCTTGACCGTCCCCAGTTTCATCTCCCTGCAACCGTTGCGCAGCCGTCTTTGCCCCAACTAAACGCCGCCGCCGCCGAGTTCATCGAACAATCCATTTTGGCCATTTCGCACGTAACGCGGCGTATCGTGGTGATCGCCGCGACCGTTCTCGACGCGAATAATCAACCGCTTCTCAACGACCTGGATATCGAAGCCTACCAACGCTTCCTGCTGGGCATGCGATGGCGCGTCAATTTTGATACCACCTGGACCGGCACGCCGCTCAAGGACACGCGCCTGTCGGGCACTGTTAACCTGGACGCCAGACAGTCCGAGAGGACCCCCGTCGCCGAGGGCGAGTTCTGGTTCTGGAGCGTATCTCTCGACGGATTGCCCGTCGCGCCCGGACTGCAAAGTCGTGGTCAGCTTCAGGGAAACCTTGGGCTGACGCTCCACGACGACGGCACCGCGGTAGTCGACAGCGAGTTCAAAGTTGCGCGCGGCGGCTTGTCCGGCCAACGTTTGCTTGCTCCGACCTCGCCTCTCGATCTCACCCTCGACGCCGTGGTCAATTCCACACCCGATCAATTGACCTTGCAGAAACTCGAGCTATGGCAAGGACGACAAATTCTGATCGCTGGCGAAGGCTCAGTCGCCCAGCCCTACAGCGCTAACCCGGCGCTGAAGCTTCGCCTCGGCGGTCTCACCCTTACCGCCGCACAATTGCAGCAGATCGTGTCGTCGATACGCGGCACGCCGAGCTGGCTTCAAACCTACACCGCGAGCGTTACTTCCGGCGAGCTACGCGTCAATCAACTCGGATTGGATTCCAACCTCGACGCATTGAAATCGCCCTCGCCGCGCCTGGCAAAGCATCTCACCTTGGACGCGACTCTCCAGTCTGCCAGTTTCAACCTGCCCGCGACCCTCAAACTTCCGCCGGTGCAGAATCTTCAGGCCACCGTGCTGATCCGCCAAAGCCTGTTGACTGTCAGCCAGGGAAGCGCGAATTGGGGTAATTCTAATTTGACCAGCCTCGACGCACAGGCCGATTTCTCCCGCGGTACGCAGAGTTTCTCTTATCGCACCAGGCTCGGCGGCGATCTCGATATCGGCCAGCTATATTCGCAATCGACCGCCCTGACCGACGCGATTCCGGCCTCCGTTCGAAATCAGCTGCGCCGCCTCGACGGCACCGTCGGCTTCGACTTGCAGGCCAGCGGCAAGGGTCCCGCCTCGGGTTCCGGATGGACGCCGCCTTCCGACTACAAGGTAACGCTAACCCCGCGCAACGTAGGCGTCGCCCTGAAGGTCGGCGGTCCTGCCTTCAACCTGATCGACGGCAAGGCACTGCTCACGCCCGATCTGATTTCTCTCGATCGGATCACCGCCAAACCGCCAACCGGCAAAGTGGTCTTGAACGGTTCGCTCAAGCCGGAGAAAGCAGGCCTCAGGATCGAGGAGTTAAGAGCCTCTCTCGAGCAACTGCAGGCCGAACAATGGGTGCCGCTGCTCGTCAATCCTCGCGACCTCTCAGCCAAAGGCGCCGTCACCGGCACGGCAAAAATCTCGAGCCCCCGCACTCGGTCCGCGAGCTACCAGGTGGACGGAAACCTTCGATTGGTTGACGGCCAAATCGGTTTCGGCTTCCTGCGCGCGCCGGTCATCACCCCGCTGGCGACCTTGAGACTCGCCGACGGCGGCGCCAGACTCACGATGCCCAATTCGAAGCTGGAGGGTTCAAAGATAGATTTGACTCTCGCGGTCGCTGATTTACGCCATCCCAGGATGGAAATTGACTCGTTGGCGGAAAACATCGACCTCGAGGTGATGACGTTCATTCGCATGCCTTGGACGCCGAAGACTCCGGCGGTTTTTTTCGATAAGTCGCATGCCTTCGGTCACTTCGTCGCTCGTCAATCTCATCTCGAGCATCTGTCTGTTCGCGACCTCAAGCTTGACTTCACCCGCGACGGCTCCGAATGGCACATCTACGATTGCACCGGCCGCATCTTCAATGGCGGCCTGACTCTAGATATATTCGGCCGAGCCCCCGACGATTGGGTTCATATTCAGTCGCATCTGACCGACGTCGATCTCGGACCACTAGTCAACCTCACTGAGCCTTCCGCGCCGCAACCGATCGTCGGAAAGCTCAACGCCAATGCTGATCTGTGGGCCGACACAAATGCCGATTTCTTCGAAACCATGGCGGGCACGATGCGGCTCGACGCGACTCATGGCGTCCTGCGCCGATTCAGGCTGCTCTCGCGTGTGCTGAGCTTCATCGACCTCAGCCGATGGCTGACCGCGCGCATTCCCGATCCCAACGTCAACGGCCTGCCTTTTGACAATTTGACGGCCACCTTCGCTGGCAAAGAAGGATTGTTCTACACTCAGGATCTCCTGCTGACGGGTCCGGCGATGACCATATCTGCAGTCGGTGACGTCAACCTGGTTCGCAGCACTCTCAACATGCAGCTTGGATTGCGCCCGTTCAGCACGGTTGAAAAAGTGGTGGGAGCGATCCCGATATTGGGCCGCGGCATCGCCGACCAACACAACAGCATCCTGGCCGCCTACTTCAACGTCCGCGGACCGATACGCGACCCTTCCGTAACACCCGCGCCTGTCACCTCGATAGCGGCTATCATCAAGCGTACACTGGGCTTGCCCATCAACATCATTCGCCCCAACACCATAAAATGATTACTGAATAGCCAGGCACCCGCGCCGCATACCTCGATGATCGAGCTGACTCTATATACGCGAACTGATTGCTCTCTCTGTCACGAGATGGAAGCGATACTCGCCCAGGAGCTGCCGCGCTTCGAGGTCAATTTCAACCGCATCGAAATCGACGGCAATCCGGATCTCGAGACGCGATTCGGCCTTGAAGTCCCCGTTCTGTTCGTTAATCAGCGCAAGGCGTTCAAATACCGATGCTCGGCGCTCGAATTACGCCGTCGCCTCATGCGCGAGGTCCGCCAATGAAGAAACGTTCCCAGCCCAACGCCAGGGTGGTGATGGTTACCGCGCCAAACCAAAGAGACGCCAGCGCCATCGCTCGTACCCTGGTCGATGAGAACCTCGCCGCTTGCGTGAATATCCTTGGACCGATTCGTTCGATCTATCGATGGCAGAACGCGATCGAAGACGAAGCCGAGTTCCTTCTGCTGATCAAGACTCGCTCAGCGATTTGCGCGCGCCTCGAACAACGCGTTAAGGAACTGCACTCGTATGACGTGCCGGAAGTTATCGCACTTCCGATCGAGACCGGCTCCGCGCAGTATCTCGCGTGGCTCACCGAGGCCACGACCCCGATGCGCACGGAGAAACGGCGGCGCACTCGCGCCGCCCGCAGCTAGCCGATCAATTCAGATGGTAGAGCTCGGCCACGTTGTCGTGGACGATCAGGTTCAGCTCGTCTTCGGTAAGTCCCTGCCGATGCTCCCTCAGCAGCTCCTGTGAATTGGGCCAGGTCGAATCGCTGTGTGGAAAATCATTGGCCCACATCAGCCGACGGATATTGCACAGGTCCTTCATCTTGAACGCGACCCAGTCGTCCTGGAACGTGGTGTAGATATTCTCGCGAAAATATTCGCTCGGCATTTTGGTCAGCGTTCCCGCCGGCAGCCAGTACCGATGGCGCTTGTAGGCGTGATCCATCCGATACATATAATGCGGCACCCATCCAGCGTCCGCCTCGACGCACACCACTTTCAGCTTCGGATGCCGCTCGAACACGCCGCTCAGCACGAAGGTGCCCATCAGATCCTGGCAACCGCGCACGATCGACAGGAACGAATTCAGCTTGGGCCCGCGCGTGACGAACTTGTCCTGCTTGGCAGTGAGGATATGGAAGCTTAGCGGCAACTCGAGATCGATCGCGGCTTCGTAGAATGGATCATAGATCGGATCGTCGTAGTCGCTGACCGCCGGGTCGCCCGGCATCATCACTCCGCGAAACCCCATCTCCTTGATTTTGCGCAGGTCTTCGATCCCGGCCTCAACCGAGGTCATCGCCGTCTGTCCAATCCCGATCAGCCGCTCGGGAGACGTCGAGCAGTATTCCGCCAGCCACAGATTGTATGCGTCGAAGCAGGCCTTCTTGTATTCAAAATCCGGGTGATTGCAGAGGAACATCCCGACCGAGGCGTACAACACTTCCGCCGTAACCCCGTCGCGATCCTGCTCACCCAGCCGTGCCTTGGGGTCCCATCCGCCCGGGTGCATGTCTTCGAATTTGCCGCCCTTCATCTTGAGCTCTTCGGCCTTCTTTCCGGCGGCAGCTACCAGGCCCAGCACCAGCGGTCGCTTTACTCCCTCGATCACGAATACGTCGCCGAGCTTCTCGTCATAAATCACGTGCGGCGCTGTGTCTTTGTATTTGGGATCGATACGATCGACGTACGTGCCGGGCGGTTCGGTAACGTGAGAATCAGCTGAGATAACGGGCTTTAGCATAGGGCCTCCAATTGTCCGCGCAATGTCGCGGCAACTTGAAATATCCTACTCGATATGAGCCTTAAAAGGGAATTATCTGAAGTAGACAGACGCTACAAGGATACAGTAATCTGCGGCTATAAAGCGTCATAGGTCGTCGGGATTGTCCGGATCGATGAGGTACAGAACATCGCCTTGCCGCAATTTCTTTGGGTCTGGCCTTCCACTTCCGCCAAATGAACCGTCGGTTCTTAGATACTGATGAACGCGAACGATTTCGTTGCCGTTCACGTCATAATAGGCAACCATCTGGGTTTTGGTTCCCTTCGGTTGACCTGTTTTAATAGGATCAACAAGGTGCTCCCTGAGAACAACGCGTCGAAATTCTCCTGCCCTAGCCCGTTCTAAGTATTGGCCCTCGTTGAAAAGTTGTCTAATGCGCTCACGAGAAACCCGAACCGTTTGAATGGAGGGATCCAGTGCCATGGCGACTGCGCTCGAAATAGATGGTCAAATTGTACAATATCTGGCCGGAGAGCAATCTCTCGGCGAGCTTAATATTTGGCTC
>DATJOQ010000409.1:0-4116 GCA_035506935.1 Binataceae bacterium (SeqCode)
CGCCACGATCGGATGAATTGTCGGCACGTGCGAGGTCGCGAACAGGGCGATGCTGTTGGTGACCGCTGCCAACGCCGCCGCCCACGTATAGGTTTCCATATTGTTGCCGTTGAAGTTGCTCGGCCCACCGAACCCGCGCCAGTGCGCGATCGGCACCATGCATTCGAAGCCCGCGCTTTCGAGCAAACGGGCAATCTCCAGATTCTTCTCGAAGGTCGGTTCAAAGGTCGTCTCGGCGAGCGTCATGGCGCAGGCGTTCGAACAATTCGAGCCGAAAATCCCGAGCTTCAACTTGTTGTCGTTGAACATCGGATTTCCCGCCTCGCGATAAGGGTCCAGATTGCTCATTCCGTTCTCCTGTCCCAGGTACAGTTTTTGGCAGAACCGTCAGATTCCAGTGTCAAGCGTCCATTTATATGACGAAAGGATCGCGGGTCATCAAACCGATCGCTTGAGACGGTCTTCCTCTTCGTGATGTTCTTTGAGTACCATGCCCGGTTTTCTATTCAACGGCCCCAAGGATGCGCCGATCACGCTGGTACTCGCACATGGTGCGGGCGCGCCGATGGATTCTCCATTCATGGACGCGATCGCCGCAGGCGTAGCGGAAGCCGGTATCCGCGTGGCGCGATTCGAATTTCCGTACATGCATCGACGGCGCGAAACCGATTCCCGCGGCGCGCCAGATCCCGGCCCGGTGCTCGCGCGATCGTGGCGCGATGCGATCGACAAATTGGGCGGCAGCGAACGGCTCGTGATCGGCGGCAAATCGCTCGGCGGAAGAATCGCCAGCATGATCGCTGACGAAGCCGCTGTGCGTGGGCTCGTATGTCTCGGCTATCCCTTTCATCCGCCGGGCAAAGTTGAGCAGGTTCGGGTGCGGCACCTCGAGCACCTGCGCACAGCTGCACTGATCGTTCAGGGAACGCGCGACGCCTTGGGCAAGCCCGATGAAGTCAGCAAATACAAACTGTCATCCGCGATATGTATCGAATGGCTCGAAGACGGCGACCACTCATTCAAGCCGCGCGCACGCTCCGGACGCTCGGCAGCCGATAACCTTAAGGAGGCAGTCAGGCTCGTCACGGAATTTGTTAAATCGCTTTCCACTAAGTAGTAGAAACGCCGCTCGCGCGCCTAGTCAGGTGCACTAAATCGACTGCATCGAGCGCACTGCACCCAAGCCTTTTCCGTCAACGATCAAAACGAAAATCACAGCTAAATCAGGGTTTTTCGCTGCACTCCAAGTGGCATCAAGTTTGCCCTTGGGAGAAACACAGCTCCGTAGCCGCCGGGTGGAACGCAGGGTCCGGCCCGACTAAAGTCGAAGTTAGCTCCGCTTTCGGCGCGCGGACTGGAGAAAGCGAATGCTTGGCCTTCTCATAATCGCGTTGATCATTTTCTTCAGCGTTCATCAG
The DNA here is from genome assembly GCA_035506935.1 of Binataceae bacterium (SeqCode). GTDB lineage: Bacteria > Desulfobacterota > Binatia > Binatales > Binataceae > DATJOQ01. Next base: position 1,419 of record DATJOQ010000409.1, read on the forward strand.
CGCCGGCGATGGCGTCGCGCTCTCCTTTTCGAACGGTGGAACGGCGTATGCGGTTCCTGCGACGATGCCGACCACGGATCGCATTCATGGAGCGAGCACCTCGGGATGCATATGAAACGCACGGCGTGGGAAGCCGAGCGTCGCGTGAGCGAAAAGTTTGCGCGGCGAGCTGAACGTTTCGAGCGCAAGATGCGCCATCGCTTCGATCGTCAGACTAATCGATGGAGCGGGATGAGCGCCGATCCCGAGAACAAAGATCACGCCCAACAATTCGCCGACGACGAGCAGCGCCGCAGATACCAGCGCGCTCGCCGCCGCGCCGCCGCGAAGGCGGGCTTTTATGTCCATCTGATGTGGTACGGCGTCGTTATCGGCGGCTTGTTCCTGATCAACCTGATGACGACCCGTTTCCAATGGTGGCTGTTCCCTGCGATCGGATGGGGTATCGGGCTCTTCAGCCACTTCGCCGCGGTCTTCGGATGGCGATGGGTCCATGAGCGCGTCTTCGAACCAGCTATCCAACGCGAAGTCGAACGCGAAGTGACACGCGAGAAGGAAGCTCTACGCACTGAAAAACAGGCCTCTCTGGATGAGCTCACCGCGACGTTCGCGCACGAAATTCGCAACCCGATCGCGGCGGCGCGAAGCCTGGTGCAGCAGATGGGCGAAGATCCGACTTCGGCTGAAAACGTCGAGTACGCCAAAGTCGCGCTGGACGAACTCGGGCGCGTCGAGCGCAGCGTGTCGCATCTGCTGAAGTACGCCAAGCAGGAAGATTACAATTTCCAGAGCGTTAATCTGGCCTCGGTGCTCGATGCGGCCTTAAGCCAGATGCGGAGCAAGATCGAAGCGAACTCGGTAATCGTGTCGCGCAACTATCTCGGCGGCCCGATGGTCCGCGCCGACGCCGACAAACTGCAAAGCGTTTTCACCAACATCGTGGACAACGCGATCGACGCCATGAGCACTATCAGTGGCGAGCGCAAGATCGAGCTTAGCATCGAGCGCGCTAACGACACTGCGTCGGTCAAGATCCGCGACAACGGATGCGGAATCGCGCCCGAGACGCTCGGCAAAATCTTCAATCCCTTCTACACGTCGAAGGAAAACGGGACCGGGCTCGGATTGGGCGTCGCTCGTAAGATCGTCGAAGCGCATCGCGGGATTATCGAAGTCACCAGCGAGCCCGGAGCGGGCGCGCAATTCGCGATTTCGATTCCGCTCGCCCGCAGCGCCCGCGACGAGCAGACTGCCGAAAATACGTCCGGCGAGCGGAGCGAACCGTCGCAAGCCGCGGCTGGCAGCAACGGCCAATCACGGGTCGCCCCATGAAGGGACGCCTGCTGATCGTTGACGACGAACGCGGCATCCTGGTCGCGCTCAAAGCGCTCTTCTCCAAAGAAGGCTACGAAGTAGAGACCGCGCAATCCGGTGAAGAAGCGCTGGAGAAAGTCAAGGCCGGCCTCTTCCACGTCGTCATCACCGATCTCTCGATGAAAGGGATAAGCGGACTCGATCTGCTGCGCCAGGTGCGCGAACTCGATCCGCAATGTGCAGTGCTGATGATCACCGCGTATGGTAATCAGCGGATCGCGGTCGACGTGATGAAGGCGGGGGCCGAGGACTATCTGCCTAAGCCGTTCGACAACGACGAGCTCCGACTCAAGGTCCGCAAGGTAATCGAAAATCAGTCGCTGCGTCGCGCGCATAATCAGCTACTCGAGCAAGTGCGGCTCGAGACCGGCGTTTTCGAGAACATGATCGGACGCTCGCGCGCGATGCTTCGAGTGTTCGAGACCATCGAGAAGGTCGCGCCGACCGACGTTACTGTGCTGGTGCGCGGAGAATCGGGTACCGGCAAGGAATTGGTCGCGCGCGCGATTCATTTTCGGAGCCCCCGAGCGCGTGGCCCGTTCGTCGCGGTGAACTGTGCGGCTTTTTCCCGTGAGCTGGTTGAAAGCGAGCTGTTCGGCCATGAAAAAGGCGCTTTTACCGGCGCCAGCTCGCGTCGCGAGGGAAAATTCGAAGCCGCTGAAGGCGGCACGCTGTTCCTCGACGAAATCGGCGATACCAGCCTCGAAACGCAGGCCAAGCTTCTGCGCGTGTTGCAGGAAAAGCAGTACGAGCGCGTCGGCGGCAATCATCCGCTCAGCGCCGATGTGCGTATCATCGCCGCCACCAACCACGATCTCGAAGCGATGGTAGCGCAGGGACGTTTTCGCGAAGATCTCTATTATCGCGTCAAGGTGGTCGAGGTAAGACTTCCGCCGTTACACGAGCGCCGCGAGGACATTCCGCTGATGGTGCAGCAATTCATTCATGACGCCGCGAATCGTCATGGCCGCCGCGAAATCCAGTTGTCGCCCGAGGCAATGCGCGCCTGTATCGAGAATCCTTGGAAAGGCAACGTGCGTTCGCTCAAGGCCGCGATCGAACAGGCGGTAATCCTGGCGACGGGCTCGGAGCTGACGACCGCCGACTTGTTTCCGGACATATCAATCGAACCAGTGGTGCCGCACAGCGTTGACGTGGGCGCGTCTGGAAGTCCTCTGGCTGTAGCGAACATGACTTTCCGCGAAGCCAAGGAAAAGTTCGTGGGCGAATGGGAGCGCGCCTACTTCATGGATGCGTTGCGCGCCAGCGGCGGCAATATCTCGCGCGCGGCCGAGCGAGTCGGCATGTATCGCCAGAACTTTCA
>DATJOQ010000410.1:0-23629 GCA_035506935.1 Binataceae bacterium (SeqCode)
AAGCCAGCTTCTCTATTACCGGAAGTATCACGGCGCGATCGGTGCCTGGCTATCGATGTTCCTGGAGACATCCTGGAATCGTCTGAAGATGCTCCGCTACCTCGGTGCGAACACTGCTGATCTGCAAGCGAAAAGCAAAGAGTCGCAGGTAGTGCTTGCGATGCTGCGCCAAGCCTGGCGGGAGACTCAGGGAGGCCAGATATGCCCTCCACGGCCTTGGTGATCAAAGTGTTTGATAACTTGCGCGAAGATTGGGTAACCCACGAGCGCGATCTTTGGCGTCAAGGAATTTGGGTCATGGCCGTGTATCGCTTTGGGCGATGGCGCTACGAATTCCGATCACCGGTCATCCGCAAGCCGCTCTCGCTGGCTTATAAGGTTCTTAGGACTCTAAGTCAAATGCTGACTGGAATTGAGCTGCCCTGCGAAACGACCGTAGGCAAAAGATTCAAGATTGAGCACTTTGGCAGCGTTATTATCAGCGGCGACGCTGTTTTTGGCGACGATGTTATCGTCCGCAACGGTGTCACCATAGGTCTAAGGCATACGGGAGTGCCAGGCGCTCCTGTTATCGGCAATCGCGTTGACATCGGCGCCGGCGCCAAAATACTTGGCCCAATCAAAATCGGCGACGACGTCGCGATCGGGGCAAACGCGGTGGTCATCTCTGATGTCCCGGCGGATTCGATAGCAGTCGGTATTCCAGCTCGTATGCTGCCGCGGAAAACGAAGGTCTCCCTTTTGCCGCAAGTCACCAGGAAAGTTGGATAGCTATCGAGAACCATCACCGGGTAGCACCGAATTGTTCGATTAAGGCATTGGCTAGTCTTCTATGTACGATAATCTGCAAAAGAACTGGACGCCTCAGGAGCACGACGACGCTCGTGCGCCAGGAGTTAAGGCCGTATCCGACCCCAGTCTCAAGCGCGAGTCCGGGATGTCGAGTAACCGCCCAATCTATCCGAGGAACAAGCAGCAGGAGCTCCGGTCCGCCTTGAACGGCAGACCACGCACCCTCGAGGACGGCGCTCGCGAACGGATCATTAGCTACTACTCCTCAGTCGGTCTCCTTCGACATTGGCGCGAGGCGCGGGCTCGGCTGAAGCAATTCAGTTGGTTTCTGCTGCTCGAGTTGGGTCGGCTCTTCAAGCGGGCGATTGATATCGCCGGCGCGCTCGCCCTTTTAATGATGTTCTCGCCGATATTGTTGGTCTTCGCCGTGCTCGTGAAGCTGACTTCGCGGGGACCGATATTCTTCACGCAGGTTAGAGTCGGTGAACGAGGGCGCGTGTTCAGGATGTACAAGTTTCGCTCCATGCGTGTGGATGCTGAGGAGCTCCTCAAGGACCTGAAGCCGGGCCGCGAAATAGTCGGCGGACTCAGGTTCAAAATGAGAAATGACCCGCGGCGGACGCCGATTGGTTCGTTCATGCGAATCTGGTCGATCGATGAGCTCCCGCAATTCTGGAACGTGCTGATGGGTGACATGTCCCTCGTCGGACCTCGTCCGCCGTTGCCCTCGGAAGTCGCGCAATACACACCCGCGCAGCGGCGCAGGCTAGAAGCCGTGCCTGGCCTGACCTGCACATGGCAGGTCTCGGGCCGTTGCGAGATTCCGTTCGAAAAGCAGGTCGAGCTCGATGTCGAGTACATCGAATCGCAATCGATCGCACTGGACCTGAAATTGCTGATGCGAACCGTTTCCGCAGTTCTACAGCGGCGCGGAGCCTACTAGCGGGCGCCAATCAAGATGAAAACTTTAATCGTCACCGGCGGCGCCGGCTTTATCGGATCCAACTTCGTGCGTAGCGCACTTACCCAGGGCGACTGGCGAGTAGTTGTGTTCGACAAGCTCACTTACGCGGGTAACCTGCTCAACCTGGCCGAAGTGCGATCGCATCCGCGCTACTGTTTTGTGCGCGGGGATATCGGAGAGCGTAGAGATCTCGGGCTTTTGTTCGAGACGTACGAGCCGAGCGCGATCGTCAACTTCGCGGCCGAAACGCATGTGGACAGGTCAATCGACGGGCCGCGCAATTTTGTTGCAACCAACGTGGTAGGAACCTTTGAACTGCTCGAAGCTGCCCGACAGTTCTGGTTTCGCCTCAAAGGTGACGCGCGCGAGGCATTTCGTTTCCTTCAGGTTTCCACCGACGAAGTCTATGGTGCTTTGGATGAGACTGGCTACTTCAGCGAGGTGACGCCCTACTCTCCGAACTCGCCCTACGCAGCGTCCAAGGCTGCCGCCGATCACTTCGTGCACGCCTATCATGAGACCTATGGCATGCCGACGTTGATCACGAATTGCTCGAACAACTATGGACCCTTTCAGTATCCGGAAAAGCTCATTCCGCTAATGATCGTGAGCGCCGTTGCCGCGAAGCCGCTGCCGATCTATGGCGACGGCGGCAACGTTCGCGACTGGCTTTATGTTGCCGATCATTGTGATGCACTCATCACTGTCCTCGGACGAGGGCAGGTCGGCGCAAAATATAATATAGGCGGCCGTAGCGAACGGACAAATCTCCAAGTGGTCGCCGAAATCTGCTCGGCGCTCGATGAGCTGATGCCGCCGGCACATAATCCCGCTGTGATTGGACGGCAGCTCCGAAGCTATCTCGAGCTCCGTAAGTTTGTACCCGATCGGCCAGGCCATGATTGGCGCTACGCTATCGACTCTTCCTTCATCGAAGGCGAACTAGGCTGGAAGCAGCGAGTCAGTTTTTCCGATGGAATTCGCGCGACCGTTGAATGGTACTTGGGAAATTTCCATTGGTGCCGCGCAGTTCTCGAAGGATCCTATGGCGGAGAACGCCTTGGGCTGGCGTCAAATCATGACGCACTATGAAGACACTGCTGGTTACTGCAAATGATCGGCCCGGCCTTTCACCACTCACCGATAACTCTGCCGGCGCATTGCTGCCAGTCGTTGACAAGCCCATTCTTATCCATACGATCGAAGATCTCGCTCGCGCTGGAATAAAGGATGTGATCGTTTTTGCCACCCATTTCAGCAGCCAGGTGAGCGCGACTCTCGATGACGGCGATAGATGGGGTGTGCGATTTGACTACGTTGCGGCCCAACAGCCGGACGCCGAAGCGTTGCAAAGAATTATTGAGGAGGTCAACGACGATTTGCTTTTGGTGCGCGGCGATATGCTGCGCGCGCCGATTGTAGCGGAGTTTCTTGCGCAGGTTGCATCGAACAACAGCGCAATCGCGGAGGCTGCGATAGCCGGACAGTCGGCCGGGATTAGCTTCGTGCGGCGGGGATTCGCGGCGGCAGGATCGCGGCTAGTCTTGAGCCACCCATCAAAGCTCCGCGGCCATTCCGAGCTGATCGATTTTCCGGACGCAAGGTTCTCGTCGATCGAATCACTCTCCGAGTTTCATCGCGCGAATCTCGACGTCCTGAACGGCCGCTTCCCGGGTCTCATCCTCGCGGGTCGCGTCGAGCATCCGGGCGTACGTGTCGGTAGCAAAAGCCGCCTTCCAATAAAGTCTACCAGAGGCGAGCCGATTTTTGTCGGCGCACGATGCCAGGTAGCGTCGGATTCCGAACTGATGTCCGGGACAATCGTATGCAGCGACAGCGTGATCGATCGGGGCGCAATTCTGCATCGATCCGTGGTAATGCCGCGTACTTATGTCGGTGCGATGCTCGAGCTCAGCAACGCGATTGTTGCCGGCGATCTGCTGATCGACGTGGATACCGGAGCGCACACTCGAGTTGCGGAATCCTTCATGCTCGCGAGCATCGATGCGAGGCCGCTGGCCGCGGCTGTTCGCGATGCCGCGGCGCGCCTGCGCGCGATCCTGGGTATGGCTTCGTCAAAGGCGCCCGTATCAAGTGAGCCAAAGAAAGGATCCGACGATGTCGCTGTAGAGGAACTTCAGTCCAGATGAGGCGCAAGTTCTATACCGTCCTACGTGGCTCGTCCAAGGTGTTGACTGTAGTGCCCGATAAGACGCCGATCGTCGTCCTTCAAAGGGGAGGAAACCGGCCGCCGTTCTTCATGATCGACTCGTATCCTTACTTTATCGACGTGGTCAGACTCCTTGGTGCTGAGCAGCCGGTTCTGAGTCTCATTGGACAACAAGCAACACAGACGTCTGACGCTTATAGCATCGCCGACGAAGCTACCTCCCACGTCAAGACGATGCTTGAGTGGCTGCCCAACGGTCCGTTCATGTTGGGCGGATGCAGCGCCTCTGGCATCGTGGCGTATGAGATCGCCCAGCAACTGCGTGCGTGTGGCCGTGATGTAGATTTGCTGGTCATGTTTGACACGCACAATACGCGCTTCATGCGCGAGTATTCTCGTTTCTGGATGAGTCTTGCTCACTACCGCGCCGATCTCAGTAGGTTAAATTGGATCGATGTCCCAGGATGGGCGACAGACAAACTTCGCGGGTTGTTCGATCGCAACCTTACTGAGATGCGCCGGCGATCAAATCCAGGAGACGGCGCGTACGGTTCGACAGCCCAATTTGAACCCTTATCGTCACGAATCCTCGCTGCCCGAGAGTATCGCCCTAAGCCCTACGAGGGGAGGTTTTTGCTCTTCAAGCGCCGGCCGCAATTGCCGGGTCGCTATCAGGACCCTCATTACGGCTGGCGTGAGTTGGTGAAGGGAACCTTCGACATTTTCAACGTCAGCTCCCTCGGGCATAACGATATTTTTCGTTCCGAACTCGATCGCCTGGTGGTCGCTAATGCGCTTCTCAAGTGTATCGACGAAGTGATGGAAGCATCGTCCGCAAACCTATCGCTTGGCGTGGCGTGAATTGCCCGCTTTTGATCCTAGCGTTGAAATATCTAGAGCGACTCGACGACTAGACTTATGGATACCAATAAGCCAGCTTTTTGCGATAAACAATCCAAGGCGTTACTGATAGTACAATTTGGTAATTATGCTGAAGCCGTGCATAGATTTTCACTCGGCGGCGGTGAAACGTACTATGGCCAACGATACACAGTCTCCTATGTAGCCTCGCTCATTCAGCTCGGCTATCGAGTCAAAGTCGTTTCCTTGGCTAACGCTACGATGGCCGAACACCTTCCAAGTGGCGTCGAGTCGTCAGGAATACAGCTTTACCCGGGTCGCTTTCAACGGCCTCGCATTCCTGAACTCATTCAGTTAGCTACCGAATGGAAGCCATCACATCTGCTACTTCAGAGTCCTATAGTCGAGATGCTCCATTGGGCAAAGGCTAATCGAGTCGAAGCACTTCCCTTCTTGGCGGATAGTTTTGGCGCGGGGGGATTTCGCAATCGCTGGAGGCATCACCGTCTTGCGCGCGCCTTGAATGACGAATCGATCCGGTGGGTCGTAAACCATGGGCCGGATGCCTGCGCCGACCTGGCACGTATCGGAGTTAACCGGGAAAAACTGCTACCGTTTGATTGGCCCTCGTTCGATACACCCTCGAAATGGAAGGCAAAAAGAGCTCCAAAGGATACTGGCGCAATTGCAATTACCTACGTCGGCCGAATCTCTGATCAAAAGGGAGTAGGTGACGTCCTAGATGCTCTCGCGCTGGCTCACAAAGCCGGTGACCGCTACCACGCGACTTTCGTTGGAAATGGAGATATCGAAGACTTTCAACGAAGGGCGGATCGCATGAGACTGAGCGAGTTTGTAGAGTTCACTGGATTGCTGCCGCGTCAACGCGCCCTCGAACGTATGAACGCAGGCGACGTAGTGGTGGTGCCAAGTCGCCATGAATACCCCGAAGGAATGCCCCAGACCATCTACGAGGGATTAGTCTCACGGTCACCGGTCCTGGTTTCCGACCATCCGATGTTCACCCGCCGAATTATGAGCCGACAGAACGGCGTGGTTTTCCACGCCTCAAATCCGCAATCATTATATGAAGCACTCAGGGAGTTGGTTCGCGATGAAAAGCTGTACGAAAAGCTTTCGGGCGACTCGGATAAGAATGCGCAGTCTTTTCATGGACCTCTGAAGTGGGATCAGGTCCTGACAAGGTGGCTCAGCGGGAAATCCGACGACGATGCCTGGTTAAGTCAGTTTGCTCTCTCTCGATCGTCTTCGACTTTATCTGCTGCTTGAGCGCTCGCTGACTATGCACAATGCACGGGTTGCTGAGGAAACGATCCGACTTGTCTTCCGGATATCACAATCGCCGAAGGAACGGCGACGAAACTCTCTGCAACGTTTAATTGCCTCTCACTATTATCGACAAGAATGGCCGGACTTCACCAACTCCACCGGAAATCCACCTTCAGCATCACTAAGGATGAATGCTGTAGATATTTTAAACTAAACGACCTTGTTCCTTTGCCACTCTTCACTGCGCCTTCTGCTGAGCGTTGTTACGTTCTCGAAGACTTCGCGGACTAGCAGGAAAAGATGACGGCAATTCTCGGTATCAGCGGACTTCCAAATTCGCTCGCCTTCAAGCGCGCTCACTGGCCGGGTCTCGAAGAGCGGGAGTACCGGATTTCTCAGGGCCATGACGCAGCCGCGGCGCTCGTTGTCGACGGTCAGATCGTCGCAGCCGCTGCCGAGGAGCGCTTCGATCGGCGAAAGCACTCCGCCGCATTTCCTCGTGCTGCTGCCGAATACTGCCTGCGCGAGGCGGGATTGCGAGCCTACGATCTCACCGAAATCGCCCACTCATTCAACTACGAGCCGTACGAGGAGATCTATTCGCTCGATCCGGTGAGCCAACAGCTCTACGACGAGGTCTTCTCAAGGGAAGCGCTTCTGGCCGAAGTGGAGGACTTCGCCCCCGATTTTCCTCTCCGTGACGTTCACCAGGTGAGACACCATCTTTCGCACGCGGCGAGTGCTTTTTATGCCTCCGGATGGGACGACTGCCTGACGGTCGTGATCGATGCGATGGGAGAGACGCACGGCGCCTCGATTTTCCACGCTCGCAATGGCTATCTGGGCCGCTTGGGAGAGATCTCAGCCAACGATTCCATCGGCATCTTATATTCATTGGTAACCCTTCATCTTGGATTCGACTTTAACTCTGACGAATACAAGATCATGGGCCTCGCGCCCTACGGCGATCCTAGACGCTACCAGGCGGTGTTTGATGAGATTGTCGAGTTTCGGGATTGCGGCGCGCTTCGCATTCCAATCCTGCGGCTGAACCGCACGCGCGACGAGCGCGAAAATTATCTCAAAACGCGCGACTGGCTCGATGCCCGCTTGATCAATCGGCGCGAACCCGACGCGGAGATCACGCAGGAGCATCGTGACATCGCGGCCGCCTTGCAAGCGTGTCTCAATCGCGCCGTGATGCATATCTGCGGTTACTATGCTGAGCGGACCGGAATGAGAAAGCTCGCGATGGCTGGCGGCGTTGCCCTCAATTGCACGGCGAACGGCTTCCTGATGCGGTCCGGACTGTTCGATGACATTTTCGTGCAGCCCGCCGCGGGCGACGATGGTGCTGCCCTCGGCGCCGCCCTGTTTCGCTCAGCGCTTTGCGGGGCGCTTCCTGAGCTGCGGATGCCGACACCGTTTCTAGGGCCGCATTTCGATAGCGAGGCGTGCGAAGCTGCGCTGGCTGATTTCACGGGTCGCGTGAAAGTCGAGCGCTTCGATTGTTTCGATCAAGTCACCGATGCAGCGGCCGAGCGCATCCGGCGCGGCGAAGTTATGGGATGGTATCGCGGGCGGATGGAATTTGGCCCGCGCGCGCTCGGCCATCGCAGCATCCTCGCCGATCCTGGGCATCCCGAGATGCGCGATCGAATCAACGCCATGGTCAAGATGCGCGAGACATTTCGCCCCTTCGCGCCAGCGGTCTCGATCGAGCAGGTCGATCGCTGGTTCGATGTCGCACCGCGGACCTCTTTGCCGTACATGATCGCGACGGTGATGGTGCGTCCCGCGCATCGCGCCGCGCTGCCAGCGGTCACTCACGTCGACGGCTCGGCGAGAGTGCAGACCGTCTCGGCGGAGGATAACTCAGAGTTTCACGGGCTATTGCGCGCGGTCGGCAAGCAAACGGGTCGCGAGATGGTTCTCAACACCAGCTTTAACGTGAAGGGCCAGCCGATCGTAAATTCGCCGCGCGAGGCGATCGAAACCTACCTTGGCACAGGAATCGATTGCCTCTTCCTCGGCGACATCCTCGTCACTCGTGCCTGATTTGGTCTTCCGACGAGAGTTTGCCTTGAACGATAAGACCTCACGAATGCCTTTGATCCATGAGCTGATAGAAGCGCAGGCGCATCTTACGCCGGAGCGAAAGGCCGCGAACTTCTGCGATCGCGAACTTACCTATGCCGAGCTCTTAGACGAGGTGGCGCGCCTATCGGCGCATCTTCAGCGCCAGGGAGTCGGTGCCGAAAGCGTGGTCGCGATCTGTCTCGAGCGCTCGCTCGATATGCTGATCGCGATGGTCGCCGTGCTTCATGCGGGTGGCGCGTACTTGCCGATGGATCCGTCGTTCCCGGCCGAACGGTTGAGCTTCATGCTTGCCGATAGCGGCGCAGAGTCGGTAGTCACGCACTCGGCTCTAGCCTCACGCTTCGAAACGAGTTTGCTCAAGACGATTTTAATCGACAACCGTGCGGCGTGGTCCCTGACAGGGCGCTTCACGCCGACTCCACGTCCTGACGAATCGAGCCTTGCCTATTTGATCTACACGTCGGGTTCGACCGGCACGCCCAAGGGCGTGATGATCGAGCATCGCAATCTCACCAACTTCTGCTTCGCGATGGACGACGTGCTCGGCGCCACTCAGCCTGGAGTCTGGTTGGCGGTGACCAGCATCTCCTTCGACATCTCGATTCTCGAGCTGCTGTGGACCTTGTCGCGCGGCTCCACCGTAGTGATTCAGAGTGAGGAGGAGAAGCTGCTCGCGTCAGGCGAGTTCGGCATTGCGGCGCAAGTTAAGCGCCATGGCGTAACGCATCTGCAATGCACGCCCTCGATGGCCGAGCAGTTGATTCGGCGTCCACAGATTGTCGAGGGACTCAGATCGCTTCGCGCGCTATTGGTTGGCGGCGAGGCCCTGCCGGCTTCGCTGGCGGAAAATCTCGCCCGCGTCGTTTCGGGCGGCGTACTTAATATGTACGGACCGACCGAGACTACGATCTGGTCCACGGTCGCGAGAGTCACGCCGGGCGCTCCAATTACTATCGGCCGTCCGATCCGCAACACGCAGGTTTACATCGTTGACGAAAGCGGGCGCGAGTGCGCAGCCGGCGAAGTCGGCGAGATTTGTATCGGCGGCGACGGCGTGGCACGCGGTTATTGGCGGCGCGAGCAGCTCACCGCCGAGCGTTTCATCATCACGGGCTTCAATCGAAGTCAGCCCGTGCGGTTGTATCGCACTGGCGATCTCGGGCGCTTTCGCGCTGACCGATCGATTGATTTCCTCGGACGAGTCGATCAGCAGGTAAAAATTCGCGGGTATCGGATCGAACTCGGCGAAATCGAAGCTGTCCTGAGCCAGCATCCGGCGGTGGCGCAAGCCGTGGTAGTTGCTTATGGGTATAACGACTTGACGCAACTCGCCGCCTACGTGGTCGCGGAACAGCACTGTGTCGTCAGTGCCGAGGAATTACGGAGCTGCGCAAGTCGCAAGCTGCCTGACTTCATGGTTCCGGCCTCGTTCACGTTTCTTGCCGCATTGCCTACGACTCCGAACGGCAAGATCGATCGCAAAGCTTTGCCGCCGCCGAACTCAGCTCGCGCGGCCGCAGATGGCGAAAGCATCGCGCCAACGTCGCTCATCGAAGGCAAGATCGCGGCGGTGCTGGGTGACGCGTTGGGAGTGGCCAACGTCGGTATAAACACCAATTTTTTTGATCTTGGCGTGACGTCGCTTATCGCAGCCGAAGCGGCGGTGGCGTTGCGCGCAACTCTCGATCTGCCGCTCAAGATCACCGACCTGTTCGCGCATCCGACGGTCGGTGAACTTGCCCGGTTCCTCGCGCGCAACAGCTCCGATGACGCAGGTTTATCGCGTGCCGGAGAAGGCAGCGCCGCGCGCCTGGCCGCGATGCGCCAGCGGCGCCGCGCGATGGAATCGGCCAAGCCCGAAACCTGAAATCGGTCGACTGCGAAGTATGTACGAATCATTGAACGGCGGCGCGGGCTGCATCGCGATCATCGGAATGGCCGGCCGCTTCCCCGGCGCGCGCGATATCGATGAGTTCTGGCGCAACCTGCGCGAGGGCGTGGAGTCGATTCTGCGGCCGAGCGATGCGCAGCTGCGCGCCGCCGGCGTCGACGGAGCCGAGCTAGAGAATCCCGCTTACGTCAAGGCGGTCTCCGTACTGGACGATATCGATTTATTTGACGCCGCGTTTTTCAGCCTCAGCCCCAAGGACGCGGCGATCATGGACCCGCAGCATCGATTCTTCCTCGAATGCGCATGGCATGCGTTGGAGAATGCGGGCTGGGCGCCCGAGCAGTTCGACGGCAGAATCGGAGTCTATGCCGGATCGGGGCTGAACACCTACCTGATTCACAACCTGTTAGCGAACCGTAAGCTGGTAGAGGAAACTGGCCTGTTCGCACTCAAGCAGACCGGCAACGACAAGGACGTTCTGGCGACGCGCGTTTCGTATCAGCTGAACTTGACGGGCCCGAGTCTCACCGTTCAGACCGCCTGCTCAACCTCGCTGGTCGCGGTGCACCTCGCGAGCCAGGCGTTGCTGGCGGGCGAATGCGACATGGCGCTAGCCGGCGGTGTTGCGATCGAGATACCGCGTGGCCGCGGCTACCTCTATCGCGAAGGCGAAATTCTTTCGCGCGACGGTCATTGCCGCCCTTTTGATGCCGACTCGAGCGGCACCATCTTCGGCAGCGGCGCCGGTATCGTCGTGCTGCGTAGGCTCGAGGATGCGGTTCGGGACGGCGACGCGATAAGTGCGGTAATCCGTGGCACCGCAATCAATAACGACGGTTCGCGCAAGGTCGGCTTTCTTGCCCCGAGCGTCGCCGGTCAGGCCGAAGTTATTGCAGAAGCGCTCGCCACCGCGGACGTGAGCGCCGATTCGATTTCGTACATCGAGGCGCACGGCACCGGAACCAGGGTCGGCGATCCAATTGAGATCGAAGCGCTCGCGCGCGCCTTCCGCGCGAGCAGCGCGCGGCGCGGCTTCTGCGCCATCGGCTCACTGAAGTCGAACGTCGGGCATCTCGACGCGGCCGCGGGAGTGGCTGGCCTGATCAAGACGACGCTCGCGCTGAAGAATCGCGAGATTCCAGCGACGGTCAACTTCCGCAAACCGAACCCGCTAATCGACTTCGCCGCAAGTCCCTTCTGGGTCGCTGCCGAGCGCACCGAATGGAAGTCGGAAACCGGCGCGCGCAGGGCGGGCGTGACATCGCTTGGAATTGGGGGGACGAACGCTCACGCCGTGCTAGAGGAAGCTGAGCCGCCCGAACCTTCCGATTTGCCCCGCCACGCAGAACTCCTAACCATCTCGGCGAAGACGCAAACCGCCCTTGATGCGATGTCCCGCAACCTGGCCGACCATCTCGAGAGCGGGCACCCGCATCTTGGCGACGTCGCATTCACCACGCATCTCGGCCGATCCGCGCTAGCACACCGCCGTGCGATCGTATGTAGTAACGCCGAAGACGCGGCCGCGAAGTTGCGCCGAGCCGATGACATGGTCATCACGCGCACGGCCGGCGAAGGCGAACTCCCGGTGGTCTTTCTTTTTCCCGGGCAGGGCGCGCAGTACGCCGGGATGGCGCGGGAACTGTACGAGGCCGCGCCCGATTTTCGCGCGCTGGTCGATCGATCTTGCGAATTTCTCCGGCCCTATCTCGATCTGGATTTACGCGACGTCATGTTCGGCCAGTCCGAAGGGGCTGACGCCGGCCGCCTGTTGACTGAAACCCGCCTCACGCAACCTGCTCTGTTCGTGATCGAGTACGCGCTAGCCGAGATGCTGACTTCGCTCGGCATTCAGCCGTCGGCGATGATTGGCCATAGCGTCGGTGAGTTCGCGGCGGCCTGCCTCGCTGGAGTTTTTTCGCTCGAAGACATGCTCCGGATCGTTGCCGAACGCGGGCGCCTGATGCAGGAAGTGCCGGGCGGCGTGATGACCGCGATCGCGGCCTCCGAGCGCCAGGTAGTGCCGCTGCTCGACAATCGTTGTGCGCTCGCCAGCGTCAACGCGGGCGATCAATGCGTGGCCGCTGGTCCGGCCGGCGCGGTTGAGGCGCTCGAGGCGGAGCTTGCGAGCCGCAAGATCCGATATCGGCGGCTGCAGGTGTCGCATGCGTTTCATTCGCCGATGATGGATCCGATCGTCGACACCTTCGCCGCGTTTGTCGCAAAATTTCCTTCGCATCCGGCGACTATCAGATGGGTCTCGAGCGCGACTGGCGGCTGGATCGGCGCTTCCGAAGCACTCCAGCCTGACTATTGGGCCCGTCAACTCCGGGGCACTGTTCGCTTTGCCGCTGGCGCGTCGACGCTTCTGCGTGCCGGCGCATCGACCTTCATCGAGGTCGGACCCGGCCGAACCTTGAGCGCGCTCGTCGAGCAGCATCTCGAGTTTCCGTCGCATGGTCAAACTGTCAGCACTCTAACCGGTTCGCGAGAGAATGTGCCTGCAGATGATTCGTTTCAGCGCGCGCTCGGAACGCTCTGGGCATCGGGAGCAAAAATTGATTGGCGGCGATACCATGACAGGGAGCGCCGACATCGAATCGCCCTACCGGGGTATCCTTTTGAGTGGCGGGCCCATTGGATCGATCCTGATCCGCAAATCGTTGCGGCGCCTTCGCAAAAGAAGTCGCCCGCACCGGCTCGCGATGCGGAAGGCGTGCAACTCTTTCATCCGGTTTGGAAGGAAGTTGCGCTGCCGTCCGCATCAGAAGCCTCGAACAGCGCCACGGTGCCGTGGCTGATTTTCGCCGACCGCGAAGGACTAGGTGACGCCGCCGCGATGCTTCTTCGCAGGCGCGGCGAGCAGGCAACTGTCGTGCGCGCCGGAGACACGTTCGAACGGCGCAACGACAACGAATTTCAAATCGTGGCCGACGCTCGCGATGACTACGATCGCGTGCTCAACGCGCTGAACAGCGAGGGTCGGCGTCCGCGACGCATCTTGCATCTGTGGAGTATCGTCCCGTTCGCCGCGCCCGAGGCAGAACTCGACCAGCTCGCATCGACGACGACAGCGAGTTACGCGAGCCTCGTCTTCCTGGCACAGGCGCTGGCGCCCGAGCTCGATCCCGCGCAAGACATCCTCCTCGCGATCGCTTCGAACAATCTGACCTCGCCGGAAGGGGAATTGATAGAGCGACCTGCGCGAGCGATGCTTGCGGGACCTTGCGGCGTGATCCCCAAAGAGCTGCCCCCATTGCAATGCCGCCAGATCGACGTTGCGATGCCGTCGGGAGCGTCCGCCAGCAACGGCAATCGAAGCCGAGCGCTCGCCGAACTTGCGCGGCAGATCATGGGCGAGATCGAAACGGAGGATGGCCACTCGCAGGTCGCCTACCGTCGTGGCAGGCGTTTCGTACGCACTCATGAAGCGTTGACCCACACTCTATCGCGACTGGAACTATGCGAAGGCGGAGTTCACCTGATAACCGGCGGTCTGGGCGGAATTGGACTGGCGATTGCCAACGCTATAGCGGAGTCCTCAAAGGCGCGCCTCGTGCTGCTCTCGCGCAGGCCTCTACCTCAGCGCAGTGAATGGTCGTGTTTGATCGCGAACGGCGGTGCGTGGAGCGCCGCGCTCACCAAAATCGAAACGATCGAGCGCCTCGGCGCCGAAGTGATGACGATTTCCGCTGACGTTACCGACGAGCGCTCGATGCGCGCAGCGCTTGACGCGATTCATGCGCGCTTCGGCGCCGTTACCGGCATCGTCCACGCGGCCGGAACACTCGCGGACGCGCCGTTGCTTACTAAGCCGAGCGCCGGCGCCGATACGGTTTTGGCTCCTAAGGTGCGCGGCACCCTGGTGCTAGAGCGCGTCCTTAGCGGCGAGCCGCTGGAATATTTCATTCTCTGTTCTTCGGTCAGCTCGATCATCGCGCCGCCCGGACAGGTGGACTATGCGGCCGCAAATGCTTTCCTGGACGCATTCGCGCAGCCGAGATCGTCGACTGCCTCTTATCCGCTAATCGCACTGCAGTTTCCGCGCTGGACCGATGTCGGGATGGCGGCTGACGCCACTTTCAAGTCGGCCGCTGCCGGCGCGAACGAGATGACACTTGACCTCGCGCGCGACTGGATCGTCGGAGAGCATCGAAGCCGCACGGGAGTAGGGATTTTTCCCGGCACCGGCTACATCGAGATCATACTCAACCTCGCGCGCGGTCTTCTTCCCGGCAGAAGCATTGCGATTCACGAGCTCCAGTTCTGGCGTCCGCTCGAAGTTGCGCCCGGCCAGACACGCCGTGTTCGAACCGCGCTTCGACCGAACGGCGCAGAGTACGAATTCGTTGCCTCGGCTGCGACATCGGACGGCTTTTCAGAATGCGCCTTCGCTCGGATCAGTACGGTAGAATCGAACGGCAGTGATGCGAAGGATTTGGCGTCCGTGCGGCGTCGATGCGCCGAGCGCACGATGGTTTTTGCGCATCGGCAAAATCGGGTGCAGGAAGCCTTCTTTAATTTCGGTCCGCGCTGGAACGCGCTCGCACAAATCGACTTCGGGCGCGGCGAAGCGCTCGCCACGGTCGAGCTCGCGTCTGAATTCCGCTCCGACCTCGCGCAACATACGGTCCATCCCTCGCTCCTCGATATGGCTACCGGTGCGGCGTTGTTTCTGATTCCGGGTTACGAGACTACACCGCGCGCCTACGTGCCCATGAGCTACGGCAAGGTGCGCGTGCTTCGACCGCTGCCGACGCAATGCTACAGCCATCTCCGTCTACGAGGCGACGCGTCGGCCGACGATCCTATCGCGACCTTCGACGCCGACGTTTTTGACGAGCAAGGCAACCTTCTGATCGAGATACGAAAATTCTGCATGCGGCAGATTACGGACAGCGTACGTCTGAGCGCCGACAAGTTGCCACATCCGGCGCAGCCTGAGTACAACCGGTCGGCGAATGACTCCGTCGCGATGCGCGACAGCATCTCTGCTGCGGAAGGCGTGGCTGCGTTCCGGCGCATACTCGAGGGTTCGTATGCCGCGAACGTAGTTGTCTTTCCCTCCGACTTCGTCGCGTTCGAACGTGCAGCGCAGCCGCGCCGCGAGACTTCCCGTGCGAGTTCCACGGAAAGCAGCGCGGCGATGGGGGGCGAGATCGAGACCAGGATCGCAGGCTGGTGGTGCGAGCTTCTTGGCGCCGACGCGCTCACCCCTCAAAGCGATTTCTTCTCGATGGGCGGTCAATCGCTCACCGCAGTCAGGCTATTTGCGAAGATTAGGAAGGCCTATGGCGTCCAACTGAGCCCCGCCACGATCTATGAGGCGCGAACAATCGAGGAACTGGCACGCAGGATCGCCCGCGGTGCAACGCCCGCGCCGCACGGAAAGTCCATCACCCTCGTGCCGATTCGCACTACCGGGGCGGCGGCGCCGCTCTATGTATTTCCCGACATGAACGGGACGGTGATCGGCTTCGATACGCTGGTGCGATTTCTGCCGCCTGAATGGCCCGTGTATGGCGCGGAATCGACATGGCTCGCGAGCGAGAAGGTGCCGCTTACCCTCGAGGAGATGGCGAAACGCCATGCCGAAGGTATCCGCGCCACCCAGAAGCACGGTCCATATTTCCTACTCGGCTATTCGTTCGGCGGCTTGATGGCCTTTGAAGTTGCGCAGCAACTTGTCGAGGCCGGCGAGACAATAGGGATGCTCGGTATGCTTGATACGTGGCAGAGCGGGCACATTCGCAGGCTCGAGCAGGTGAATTCGACGGGTCAGAAAATCGCACGGCGGGCACGCAAGGCTCTAGTTCACATGAGTCGATTGGCGGGCGGGCCAGACCGCATAAGATACTTCCAGACCTATGTCATAGCGCGCCTAAGCCGTCAGCTTGGATCATGGATCTTCGGCGCAATCCTGCCCAGTTACCTGCGATCGGGCCGACCGTTGCCACGCGCGCTGCGGAGACCAGCCGACATCAATATGTTCGCCGCGGGCCAATATCTCGCGAAATCCTACCCCGGACGAATCACGCTCTTTCGCGCAGCACACGGTATCGCGCTGGATGACCCGCGCTACGGCGAGGCACTCGGTTGGCAGAACTTCGCCCAGGGTGGCGTGGAAATCCGCGAAGTTCCCGGTACTCATCAAGATATGCTGCAGGAACCCAACGTCCAATTGGTCGCAGAACATCTGGCGGCGGTCGGCACGAGATCAAAGCCAGAGCCTTATCTAGAAGCCTCGCTGAATTTGCCTGTTACCGAGGAATCAGACACGAAGAGCATGCGAAGTGCGTTGCGGGCTAGATATCAGAGCGCACGATAGTAAGTCGCCTGACAACGCTTCAAGTGCGCAATCCCACACGTTCGAGCTTTGTTCACTGACAGTCGGTACCTCCACCAAGAGCAAACTGATTCTTCGGAGAATTTTCACCACTGCCTGGCAGCTACTGCGCTAACCTTGCCGACAGCATGATTCTGAATGTGATTTTGATTGTAGCTGCGATCGTTCTGGAGAGTAGAAAGTCAATGACCTTATCGACTCACACTAGCGCTATTTTGTCGCAAGCCAAGTTCTTGGCGCAACTATCCTGGAATAACGGCTCTTACGATCCCGAATCTGCCGTCAAACATGTGTTTAAGTGGAATTCCGTGAGCGCCTGGCAGGAACCGAAGGAACTACTGGAACTGGCGCGCATTGTTCGCTCATATCGACCTAAAACGATCTTGGAAATTGGCTCGGCGCGAGGCGGGACTCTATTTGTCTGGTGCCAAATGGCACATCCAAAAGCGACTGTGCTCAGCCTCGATTTGCCAGGAGGCCGCTACGGTGGCGGCTACCAGGAAGGAAGGATCTCCACGATGAAAAGGCTGAAGCAACGCGGTCAAAAGTTACACCTTCTGCGCTGTGATTCCCACGACGCAGGTACGCTGCGCCGCGTTCAAGAACTTTTCCAGTCAGAAAAAATCGACTTCCTCTTTATTGACGGCGATCACCGCTACGAAGGAGTGAAGCAAGATTTTGATATGTACCGTCCGCTTGTGGCAAAAGGTGGCATCATCGGATTCCACGATATTCTTGAGGCCCCGGAGGATACGGGAGGTGATGTCAGTCGCTTCTGGAATGAAATCAAAGAGCAGTTTTATCATAGGGAAATAGTGGCGGACCGTCAGCAACAAGGGTACGGCATCGGTCTTTTGCTCGTCTGACGTCTTTGTCAGAGAACTTGGTGATTCACTTCGACACGTTGCGGACTCTGGAATTGAAAGTCTCCTCCTCGCCTACTCGCGCAGATAACCGTTGAATCCAACTGAAAGCGAGCTATATGGCATCGATGAAATGGAAGTTGCGATGGGCAAAGCTAAGGCTATATTGACGATAGAAGAAGTGGCAGAGATATTGCGGGTGCATCCCACAACTGTCTATCGATTGCTAAAGCGTGGTTCCATTCCCGGTTTTAAGGTGGGAGGCAACTGGAGGATCAGCGCAATCGCTTTGAATAGTTGGATGGCCGAGGTTAGATCCAATAGAGACTCCGGCTAGCGAGACTACACGACTACTTCGTTTATTTCGGTTGCCAGTTTCATCTTGGGTTGATATTCACCACTCTTTCATGAATCCGAGTGATAGCGAACATTAATCTGGGCGCACGTTGGGAGAAGATCCACTCGCTGAGTTATTAGGTGAAGTGAGATTTCATATCGCTCAAAGCGATAACTCCGTTTTGTCACAAGAGATCTAAACAGATGAAAAAGGCCAGGGCGCTTTTTACTATCGACGAGGTCGCGGACATTCTTCGGGTACATCCCACTACGATCTATCGGCTACTCAAACGCGGCGGTATGCCTGGCTTCAAGGTCGGTGGAAGCTGGAGAATTGGAGCGGCTATGCTTGATAGTTGGATCGAAGAGCTAGGGCTGGCGAGCAAAGCCCCGAATGAATTGGAGCCCGTCGCTATTACCCGATGATAAAGCTACTCGCGAAGGCTGGCCGGGAATTATCCGCACGCGGTTCCCATCGGTGTGCCTACAGATGGAAGGTGCATGAAATGAGGTTCCACGCGTTGCCTTGAGCTGCGACTGAAACCAAATAGCCATTCTGCCTCTCAATAGTATCAACTTTCCACACTTCGGCGGTTCGACTATCCATTATGAGATCGGGAGGGCCCCCTGGCTGGATTGACACATTGAACGAATCGAGTGGTATTGAGAGGCCTTTGCCGCGCGCTTTTACGTAGGCTTCTTTTCTCGTCCAGCAACTGAAAAAGCCCAGACATTTGATAGCGTCCGGAAGTCGCTGAAGCGTAAAAAGTTCAGTATTCGAGAAAAAGGTCTTCGCTATTGAATCAATGGGCACTTTCTCATCAACAACTTCGACGTCTATCCCGACCTTCTTGTCAGCGGCGACGGCGATCCGAACATGTTCGCGGCTGTGCGAAACGCTGAAAGTCAGCATCCCCGCTCGAGCGGAATCTTGCAAGTTCGGCTTACCGAAGTCGTTGTATGTAAAGTTAACCGCGGTTGGGGCTACCTCGAGATAGCTTGCCAAGATCAGCCGCAGAAAGCCTCGTCGATTGATAAAATTGTTTCTGTCGCGTTCAAAATGAAATCTATCCGCTCGAACGAGTTCATCAATCGAAAGGATCTGCTTCAGTTCAGCTCTTGCTTCCGATGGACAACGTGCCGACCATACATGCAATTGATCACGCGTGAGAGCCGGAGTAATGATCGCTCGGCCGAGCGACGATTCTTGGATAGGTTTTAGGCTCACACGCCGGCGAACCAATCAAAGCCGCGGTCTTCCCAGTAGCCATTTACTTTCGTCGGGAGGAAATTGACGTCCGTCAGATATTTGACATTCTTATACCCAAGCTTTACCGCGCTATATAGGCGCAGAGGCGCACCGTGTTCAGCGCCGAGTCGATGTCCATTCATTCCGTAGGCAAGCAGAGTCTGGGGGTGCAACGCACTGTCGAGATCCCAGCCGGACCAATAACCAGCGTCGAATGAGCGAAACTCGACAAACCTATCTCGTGGATCGATTCCAACCAGATTTGCGATTTCTCTAAGGCGTACCCCGCGCCAGGATGCTGCAGCCGTCCATCCATCAACACAGTAGTGGCGCACACGCATGTCAGTGACGGGCATGCGCATCAGCTGATCCAGCGTAAAGACCATTGGCCGTTGGACCAGGCCTCCAACCCTGAGTATCCAGTTTGCTGGTGCGATCGGAATCGAGGCCGATTTGAAGTAAGCTGGAAAGTCTTGCTCGGGCGTCTCCTCCGAGCGTGGAAGTTCGGGAGCGAGACGCTGCCTCGAGAATATCAATTCCTCAAATGCATCGTTGGACCGAGTCAACGCGGCCTTACCAAACCTACGAATCAAGCCCCCGTCGCACGCGCTCAAAAGCGTCGCGGCTGTGGCCGCCGTCAAAAAGTCCCTGCGCTTGATCAATCCGCCCATGGCCAGATGCAGGTGCTGATAATTTCAGATTCGCGATTTCCGTTCTGCTTCAGGTTGTTTTAGGCCGCAATTCCAGAACTCCTTGGAATCGCGAGAGACCGGTTCTCATGTGAAGCTGACCGAGCGTTGGCTCCATGACCGCCGTTTCGGGAGGTCCGATCGACGGTCTGCAGGCAATCGAAGTCCCATTTCGGCAGCAATACGTAATTTTTGCCGCGGCGAGTGATGATTCTCGCGTCGATCATGTCGCTCATCAAACGACTGACCATTGGCCGCGAGCATCCTATCATCTCGGCGAAGTCTTCATGACCGAGTATCGGGATGAGTAGTGTGCCTTCCGAGTCTTTTACGCCGGCGCGGACTGAAAGATCGGTCATCACCAGCTTGAGTCGATCGAAAAACGGTAAGCTGAGGAGTGTCGCGAACCACTGAAGCTTCTGCGACCAGTAGGTATTCATTAGTTCAATCAGCTGGACCAGGTTCCGTGGCGGAAGCTTCTCGAGCGCTCGCATGATCCGATCACGGCTGAACAGCGCGATACTGCATTTGCTCGAGGCCTGGGCCTCGAAGAGGCGCGCACAACGGTCTCTCTCGTCGAGGTAGTTCTGGTATCCGATTATGTCTCCGGGGACCGCCAACCTGACCAGCGTGCGGCGGCCGTCGCCCACAGAGCAGTAAACTTTGACAAATCCCGACATGACGAAGGCAATGAAGCCGTCGGCGGTCCCTTCGCAGAAGACCATCGCCCCTCTATCGAAAGAAATTCCCGGTTGGCGATCGACGACTTCTTCAACGAGTTCTGTCGGCACCTGCCACGATATTAGGCTGTCCCTAAGTTTAGAAAAGATTTCTTCGCTACGGTCAATCGAATTCTGCCTATTCATCCCACTCACCCTTTGTTGGACTTATTTAGGATCCTGAGCAAAATCTTTCGGACAATCAGCTCCTAAAGCTCGATTCACGCATCCTTGGCCAAACGACCACTCGAAACTGGCAAATCTCTGCAATCTTTGTCTCTTCTATCCAGGAGCAGCTAGCAAATCAGATCTTCGAAGTCGTGGCACGCGATCCGGCGCAATTTAACGGTTAATCTGCACGCGTGCAGCTATTTGACGCGGTCACAGCTAACCTACGATTGGTGACGACCTTCATAACTAAAAGTTATTTTCTGGGTATCGCCGTTTTGATCGTGCACAGTCGAGAAATGCTTACTGACGCTATGGATATCACAATGGTGTTGATGACGTGCTACAAATGAGTAAGCGAAAACATATTAACTGTATATTTTGCACCACGGGGTGTAGGTATTTACTTCTAGTAGATACAGTCGATTCCCATGTTCAGAGCCTTCGCCCACCGTCAGGCACCCTCTGACCTATCAAGCGCGCCAACCGAGCCGCTTTGTTCGCGACCCCTCGCCCGCCCCCAACCGGGACTCTGGAAAACAGTCACTATATCTGCGGCAGTGAAAAGGAACTTGCTTGAAAAATGAGAACCGGGTCCGCCAAATCACCCCATTGCGGATCGGTTCTCTTGCGATGTATCCACGAGGCTCACTGGCAGGCCAGGCTTTCGCAGCCTGATTTTCATAACGATGTTTGAAGGCGGCCCTCCTGACAAGATTGCTCGATCGAGGCATTTTGAAGCCTTTTCCATCGGGCTAGCGGCGGACCAAACCGTAGGGAGACAAAGAGTAAGCAGGCGCTTACCAAATATGGAGTTTGCAATCTTCTACCGGTTGGTTCCTTTTTCCGAGAGCCGGCTTGAAAATCGGATCAGAGCCGCAGCCGATCGGGCAAACGCTTTCGCTAGTCACTGACAGCATAAGCATGCAGCAACACATCCTAGTTCTCGATGGTTCAAAGCTAATTCTGACGCGATTTAGGGCCTCTGTTGTTAGATTTAGCAGTTGAATTTGACTGGTCTTTTGCCTCAAAACTTATGCTATAAGCATCAAATTACGCTTTCTATTGTGTGTCGCGAGGAATTGACTCAACGTCGCTGCTCATATTGCTCATCTTAATGCCCAAGATTGCCAGCCACCCCCGGAGAGTCGCAGCAGAAGTCACAAGAGCATTTAGAAATCGCAAGATAGAAGCGTTCAAAAAGAGGGTTTATATCGCCAATGTCAGCTAACGCGAGACATAGTGCGAGGGAACCACACGACGCTTTCAGTCTGCTACGCAGCAGTTTCGTTAAATGGCAACTGCCAGCAGATTTACTCGACGAGATAGTTGAACGGCATATTCGGATTTCGTTCGAGAAGGGCGCATTGGTTTTTTGTGAGGGGAACACCGACGGGCTAGTCGCTTGCATCTTGTCCGGCTACATCAAAGTCTGTTGCCCCGCCGGAGATGCCAGCAGAACTCTCGTTAGAATAGCCGGGCCTGGCGACTTGATCGGATACCCAGACTTTATCGATGAGAAGGGACGCCATGCCCGCCTCTTCGAGGCGCAGGCCGCTTGCCGATGCGCCGTCGGGTTATTCAGTCGTGAACACCTGGCGGGCTACTTGAGCGCACTGCCTCCCGACGAACTGGTCCAACTCTTAGAGACGCTCAACACTGCGTGGTCGCAAAATCTTCAACTCTATGTGGCCCTGCTGAATCTGCCGTTCTTAGACCGACTGCGTCTGGTGTTGAGTGACCTTGCCTCGCGGGCCGGTGTTCGTGACGCCGAGGGAATAGTTCTCATTCCAGAGTTTGGCCACGAAGATCTGGCGCAAATGATCGGCTGCTCGCGCCCGATGGTGTCGCGGCTGCTGAGCGAGATGGCCGATTTGCGGCTTATCACGCGGCGAGGCAAGCAGTATGTGTTGCTCGATAAGTGGGACTTCAGCTGCATGAGGTTCCTCGGTCGATCGGTCGAGGCAAGAGCAACTCCCTACCCAGATCCAGAGCTCTTTTGAAGGGGCGTCCTGGAGCAACGACGCCAGCGCAGCATCAGGCCAACGGACCGCAGCGTCGCCTGCAACGTTCCGCTTGACGACTGAAAGGCAGGCTGTCTGAAGAACCGGGCGAGCAAGTGGAGCCTCCACTGCTGAAGCGTGAAACTAAGGTGACGTTTGTCGTGGGTCAATTTTGACGGAACCGACCAATTAGTGGACGGAGAGGTTCCGTTCGCTAAATGCTACTCGGCTCGCCCGCCTTCTGATTTACTGGATGCGGCAAGCTGCTCGTTCAGGACTTTGAGGAGATCCTCGCGCTTGATGGGTTTATTCAGATGAGCATCGCAGCCCGCGCTAATCGCCCGCGCTTCGTCTCCGTCAAAGACTGACGCCGTCAGCGCAATTATAGGTGTTGGCTTTGCATTGTTGGCACGTTCCCATTCGCGAATAGCTATTGTCGCTTCGTAGCCATCCTGCAGCGGCATTTGCATGTCCATCAGGATCGCGTCAAATTTCGAGTCCAGAAACGTTGCAAAGGCTCCTTTCCCGGTGTCGACTTCTTCAATTGTGCAGCTTAAATCTCCCAATAGTCCACGGATCAACGCCCGATTGACCGCTACATCGTCGGCAACTAGAAGGCATAGCTGACGACGTAGATTTTGAAATTGTTGCGCCCCAAGCGGCGCGGCTTGTCCCGTCAATTTGCAATCCGTTGCGGGATCAAAATGGACGGTAAACGCGAATGTACTCCCCCTCCCGACTTCACTCGTGACTGAGATCTCGCCACCCATTTCATTGACAATATTCTCTACTATGGCCAGTCCCAGACCTGAGCCTCCATATTCGCGCGCGTTCGAGGAATCTACCTGCGTGAACGGCTCGAATACCATCTCAAGTTTGTCATTCGGTATTCCGATCCCGGTATCCGAGACCGAAAACTGATACAAGTTGGATTCGGCAGATGAAGCCGGAGCCACGGTAACCGTTATTTTTCCACGAGAAGTAAACTTGATTGCGTTGCCCACGAGATTCATCAGCACCTGCCGAAGACGCAATGAATCACCGATCACCCACTCCGGCAATTCTGCTGAAAACTGCGCTGTCAGCTCGAGCGACTTTTCACTCGCGGCAAGCGTCAAGGTATCAATCACCCGTTGGACGGCGGCGCGGAGCATAAATTCTTTCGGTACGATGGGAAGTCGTCCGGTT
>DATJOQ010000411.1:0-16764 GCA_035506935.1 Binataceae bacterium (SeqCode)
CGAGGCAGCTCGCTGCTTCGTCACGAATCAGCATAAGCCATAACCCCTCAACACAAGCCAATTTATTATAGCCCGATCGATTCGCCTGTTGGAGTTCGGTTTGACGGGCTGACTCAGCAGTCGTGGAAGGCACTACGCCCCGCCTCAAGCGGCGGACGCTTTTCGGTAATGACATGACCGATTTTTGTGGTAAGAAAGCTTCGGCGCACAAACCGGCATTGATAGTTAGGAAGCGCCTTGGAGGGAGCCTATGAGACTGATTTTGCGACGCAGACTGCTACCAGCGCTAATCGTTGCACTTGCAGCCGCAGGGCCGGTGTGGGCGCAATCCGCGGGCGAGTCGATGCATGAGGCGGGTCAGTCGGCGGAGAGCACTGCCAGTCACCTTTATCACGGCACCGCGACCGCGGTCAGCGATACGACGATAACCGGGAAGGTCAAGACCGCGCTGCACGAGGACAAGATCACGACCAACTCGACCATCCACGTGGCCACGGTGGCAGGGGTGGTTACGCTGCGCGGTAAGGTGGCGTCGAGCGAGATTTCGAGCCATGCTCAAGAGGTCGCGCAGAACACCAAGGGCGTTAAAAGCGTGCGGAACAAATTGAAAACGCCGTAGGTTGTCGCCCGGCCTACCAACAGATACCGCGATAGTTTGAGAAGCGCGAGACTCCGTTGCCGAGGTTCGCGAGATCGATAAGCGCGCGCTTGTAGCGCAGACGTTCTTTCAGCTCCGTGCGAATCTCGACGGCTTTGCCGAAGATTAAAACTTCGGCCCAGTCGATCAGCGCGTCGAGGCTCGAGACCACCAGATGACACATGTCGGAGCGCGACGCGCCCTTGCAGGCGAGATTGCCGCGGACGGGCAACTGCGCAAGATCGGGATCGTACACACGGACGTCGGCGCCGCGCTTTAGCAACTCGCCACCAAGCTTGTTGAGCGGACTTTCGCGCAGATCGCCGCTTCCGGCCTTGAAGCTCAGTCCGATCAAACCAATGCGATGGCCGCCGCTGGCGAGCGCCATTTCCAATCCGAGGCCGAACTGATGATCGTTACTTTGCTCCAGCGCCGATAGCATCGGCGTTGCCAGACTGTGCGTGCGCGCCATCGAAAGCAATGCGGTCAAATCTTTAGACAGACACGAACCGCCGTAGGCGAATCCCGGGGCGAGATAAGCCGGCGACAGATTCAGCTGACGATCGCTGGCAAGGATGCTCATCACCTTACGTCCGTCGAGCTTGGCGCGACGGCAGATGTTACCGATCTCGTTGGCAAAGCTTACCTTGGCGGCATGAAAAGCGTTGCACGCGTACTTCACCATCATTGCGGTGTCGGGATCGGTACGCAGTTGCGGGCTTGGCAGATGTTTGAATAAAGCCGACAGGCGGTCGCCGCTCGCGTTATCTGATTCGCCGATCAACGTGAATGCGGGCGCGGCAAAATCCGCAAGCGCACTGCCTTCGCGTAGAAACTCGGGAACCGCGCACAGGCCCAGCTCGTGATCGACGTTGCGGCCGCTTGCCTCTTCCAACGCCGGCGCCAAAAGCGCGGAGAACGAGCCGGGCAATACCGTACTGCGGATCGCCACCACGTGACGGACTGAGCTCTGGCGCAAATTGCGTCCCAATCCCTGAAGCACGTTGGTGAGCGCGCTCAAATCCTGCTGACCGTTGGGAGCACGGGGGGTGCCCACACATACCAAAGTTAATTCGCAGTCTCCGCCCGCCAAGCCGCATTCGGCCCGCAACTTCCCGGCATCCACCGCCGTACCGATCGCACGCTCCAACCCCGGCTCAGCCAAAGGACTCTCGCCACGATTTATCGCGTCTACCCGATTTTGATCGATGTCGAGCCCGACAATCTCGTGACCTGCAAGCGCTAAACCCGCCGCGCTTACACATCCCACGTAGCCCAGTCCGATAACTGACACCCGCATTGGGCACCCCCCGGTGTATCGGAATTAAACCGAAGCGAGGGAAAGGACTGTAAAAATAACGCAGCGAGGGGCGAATCTAAGTGGAAAAGCGGCTGAGATGGACGGAATCTGTGAGCGCTAAGATTTTAGCACCGTCCGCCCGCATAGAACGCGAGCGTCAGGCGATGCCAATCAAGCTTGGGATGAGATTGTTTCGCGCGTACTGTCGCGAATGAGCAGGCGCACAACGAACAGCCGAGCGGCGATAGCGTGGCTCAGTTTCTGGCCGCTTTGCCGTGCCGATTGAGCCGCCCCCCGCACTGATCGCATCGCACAACCTTGCGCGGCGATTCTGACGGAAGGGCGTCGACCACGAGTGCGAGAGCATCTTCCGAGCGCTTGGTCAGCCGGATGGTGTTGAGAATATAAATGAAGCTGCGCGAGCTGCGCACGTCGCCCAGCAGGGCGACCCGCGACAGCATTTCCATTTCCTTGGGCGTCACGTTGTGGAGGCGCCTTAGCCGGGTATCCTGGCAGAAGGCCTCCCAGCTCGAGGTGGCCCGTGGCCGCTTTCGCTCATCGAGTAGTACACGCGCTCCGGGATGGGCCAAGAAATAAAGTGCGCGGCCATCAAAGCCGAGCGTGTTGGCGAGCCGGGCGACAATCTTGTCGGAGGGATGGCGCTTGCCGGACTCGAGATGACCAACGTAAGGGGTCGAAGCGCCGATTTTGCTTGCGACTTTCTGCTGTGTCAGGCCGAGCTGAAGGCGTCGCTCGCGAATCATCTGGCCGAAAGTGGATTCCTTAGCTACCGCCATACGCCTTTCTTCCCAGGCTCGGCGGCAGGCAAGCTGCAGTAGTTTTAGCCACCAAAACCCGTTGCGTGAGACTTTCGAGCTACAGAAAGTAGCACTGCGACAACTTTTCGGCAATCGAAAACGATTGGCCAGCGGTCCGATCGGGCAGACGGAAATGGTCTTTAACGGCAAAGAAGCATAACACAAATTATCTAGCGTTTATTTGGATTTTCGTCGTTTTTTAGGTCCGCACCGATTATGCGCGGTAAGCCTGTGCTGGCCTTCCGAATGACGGTTGCGTCATTTGTTAGAACAAAAAGACAGCAGCAGTCTCGGAAATGATGCGCGTCTGCGCACGTCTCAAAAAGGGAAACAGGCTGGCGCGAGTACGGCCTGGACTGCCCCGGGCGGACGCACGAAGGGCAATCGAGCACCAGGCCCGCGCCGCTAAATTGGCGAATCTTGCGTCGCTTAACTGATAGTCATGCGCTGTTAACAGTTAGACTTAAGCGCAACGCAATGCTATTTTGCTGCCCTAGGCGCGTAGCCTGAAACGACATCGGCTTGTTCCTGAGAGGGACCAAAACCCTGTGGCTATACAGGCGGACTCAAACATAGAGGTGTTCGTCGGCGAGATCCTCGCCAGCGCGCCAGCGTCGGGCGCTTCGCAATTGACCTCCTGGCAAAAGCCGGAGAAGTCGTTTCGCCGCTTGCTGCGGCGGGACTATGTTCGGGATCTGCGGCGCAATCTGAACTATCGACAACTTCTAGCCCTGGTGGACTCGGCTGACGCGATCTTGCCGCGCCTCAATCGCGAGCCCCTGGGCGTGATGCCGGTTAAGCAGCAGGCTCAGCTCGCGGCCAATCTCGGACTTCATTTCAAAGCTGCGCCGCGCAAAGGAACCGAGGGGCTCGCTCTGCGCGGCTTCTATGTGGACAAGCTGCAGCAAGTATTACAGCGACCACTAATTTACGTTAACACCGCGCATCATCCGGTGGCGGTCTCCACCACCTTCTGTCACGAACTCGGCCATCACCTCGCCGCCGACATCTTGCGGCCGCGCGAGCAGAAGGTTCATCTGTTTTTCGACGTCGATTATTCCGACCATCTCAACGACCCGTCTGAACTCACGGCCGATGTGTTGGTGAGCCTGGCCGGATATCCAAGACCGGTGGCGGAGAAAATTTTTTCTCGCAGCAACGGCTTGGGGCTGGTTGCCAGTACGAGGAATCTGACGGATAACGCGTTTGCTGAAATCCATTCGCATTTGAAGCAGGTTTACGGAGTCGATTTGCGAGCGGGAGTTTCACCGCGCCAGCGGCTCAACTACCTTTCCGGGATGGTCCACTACGCCAAGTTGCGATGGGCCCTGCTTGCCGAATATGACGTATGAGAAAGGAACTCGGACGAGATGAAACTCTCGGCCAAGTGGTGAAGCAGCGGCGTTTAGCTCTAGGTCTAACCCAGCGTGAATTGGCCGAGCGATTAGGCGTCAAACCCAACCACATTACCCATCTGGAAGCCGGGCGCTTGCGGCCGTCATTGTCCCTGCTTGCCGTCCTGGCGGAGGCTCTCGGACTACAGAAGGAGCCGCTGTTCCTGCTCGCTCATCCTGAACCACACGAACCGATCGACGCGACGCGCAAGCCCACCCGTGGTCGCGACGAGCGCAAGCGTCGCTGACGAGGTTCGCAACTGAACGAGTGTTGTTCGCTCGAAGCTGTTGTCGGCACTCGCAGCGCGTACGATGTCATGTGGCGCGGCGACCTATGTTATGCTCGGCGCCTGCCGGTGAAGCACAACATTTATAATCGACGTCACGTCCGATGACTCTGCTCTACAGCACTCCATCGATTCTGCTGCTTGCGATCGCGATCGTCGTCGTTGTCGCTGGCGCCTGTGGCGGACAAATTTACATACACCGGCACTTTCGCAGCGCGGATTTCGTCCAGCATAACGAAGTCGGCGGCTTCATCATCTCCGTGGTGGGAACGCTGTATGCGGTGATGCTGGGATTTTTGACCGTTGTCGTATGGCAGCAATTCGCTGACGCGCGGCAGTCGGTCGCGCTCGAATCGGCCGCAGCCGCTGACGCCTGGCATACTTCGGTTGGACTTCCCGCCATGGCGCGCACCAAAATTCGGAAGGATATCCTTGATTACGCCGATGACATGGTCGACCGCGAATGGGCAGAAATGCGAAGCGGCGAGTTCGATAAGCAAGCGGATGTCTTCGTGATGGACGCTTTTGCGATAGCCGGTGGCCTGATACCGGTGAATCAAGGCGAAGCTAACGCTCAGGCGGCAACCGTGCAGCAACTCAGTGTGCTGCACGACTATCGTCAGCGCCGGCTGGCGAGTAACCGGAGCGGCCTTCCCTGGTTTGAATGGCTAGTGTTGTTTATCGGCGCAGTGTGCGTGATCTGCTTTTGCTGGTTGTTTGGAGTGGAGAACAAGCGGACACATCTGCTGATGACGGCGGTTGTCACTACGCTTATTGTTTCGATGCTGGTGCTGTTGTTCGAGCTCCAGTATCCATTCCGAAGCGATATCGGGATCGGACCAGAAATCTGGACGGGCACTCTCGAGCACATCAAATTTATGCAGATGGGCGGCCAAATGCAGATGAAAATGTAAGCGTTGGTTATTACGAACTTCGCGCAGTCGCCCAGTTGCTGCGACTGGATGTCGATCTCAGTGCGGGCATTTGAGTATGCCGTCGGGTGGACCTACGAGCTGCATCAGGTCCGCATTAGAAGGCATTCCACGACCCTTGCTGAAGCGGCTCGACGGTATCGCCCATACCTGGACGCCCAGATAAGATGGCCACCCCTGCCAATACTTGACGATTACGCCGTGCAAGCCCGCGCTCAGATAAATTGGATTGGAAGCGACACCGACCTCACCGCCGTCGCCGCCGGTAAAATAGGGTCGGCTTTCGATATCCTCATGGCCGACGCCGACTATATGATTGCCGATAAAGTCTTCGTTATCATTGACTAGTCGATTGTCTATCCACATCGCGACACCGTCATCCGCGATAGTGACTATTGTGTAGCTATCAGCGGTGGGGACGTTGAATCCGCCGTCGTAACAGACGCCGAACCATTGATTAATCTGCGGATAGCCAGGAAAGCCCAGCGTCCACTCACGGTCGGGCACATTGATCTCGTTGGTGTAGAATTCGAGGTTGCGGATTCGATTTCCCGCATTCATCAGATTGACCGTGCCGGATTGCCCATTAAATCCCTGCGGATTGGGGATCGGCGTCAGACGATAGAGAAACGCGTGCGCTTTTCCGCTTGGATTTGAAGGTTGGCAGGTGCTGCCGAAAGCGGTTGTGGCACAGCCACTTTGCTGAGTTTCGAGAATCGGCTTGCCGGTCACTGCGTCGCCCACCTGGATCTGATTGCTGATCGCGACATCTGAAACGCCGAGTGCGAGGCGCGCCTTACCTTCGGCGTCCTGCTTGCCGAACGCGGTGCGCACTTGCCCGGTCAGCACGATCGACTCAACCGTTCCGTAAGCGTCAGCAAAAACCTGGGCGTTAACGTACGGCAATCGATGGTGATGCAAGTATGCAGTGGCTTTGCGGCTCAACGCGTCGTCGGAAACCGTTCTTTTTTGCCCGCTCGGCTGGATCTCGAGGGTTGCGGCTCCCCCGCCGCTGGGAGGAGGGCTGGGTATCGTAATTTGCTGCTGTCCCTGTGCGACTGGAGCGGGATCCGCCGCAAATGAAACGCTCGCGACCGCGCTCAGCAACGTCAACGCGATACCCAGCGAAGCCAACACTACGCAGGGCGACGGTACGTAGCATCTCTGCGGTGTGCTCAGGCTATTCAGAATAGTGCCTCCCAGCGGCATGCTCGCCACATCACGGTCGAGGAATCGGTTGACCCTTCACGTACCGTGATGATGCAACAGCCCGGGAGGAAAAGGTACTGGCTCGATAACGTCGACGCTTCTGAATCTGTCGGCTGCAGATCAGTCCGACCATCCGATCTTGTTTCGGAAGCCGCGTGCAACCGGCGGCGAACTGAGCACAGCGGACTTGCTCAGCCATGGCGCCGATTTCACATCGCTAATGTCGGGCGGGTGCTCGCGAGGTCACTGCCCTCCGCCGGTGCTTACATCGAGCCCGATGCCGAGCAGGCGAACCTTCTGCACGTTCGAGCCTTCGAATACTCTGAAGAGCTCGACCAAGGGTCCCGCATTCTCCGGCTGGAACGCAATCGTATAGGTGCAGGACTGTCCCGGATTCAGCACCGAAGGACAGGTACTACCGACCACTGCGAAGTCCGGCCCGATACTCCATCCGCGAATCGTGAGCGGGTTGCCGTTATTCACGTTGGTCAAAGTAACCACGGAGGTAGGAGAGGCCTGACCCAGGCCCACAGTCCCGAACTGCAAGATCGGGGGCAGCAGTGTAGCTGTAACCGACGTCGGTGTCGGGCTCGGCGTCGGAGTCGCGGTAGCTGTCGTGGTAGACGTCGCCGTGGAAGTCGCGGTGACGGTTGAAGTTGCAGGGGCGGTCGCGGTCGGGACGGAGGTCGCGGTGGCCGTTGTCGTTACCGTGGCAGTTGTCGTTTGAGTCGCAGTGACCGTCGCGGTGGTAGTAGGAGTCGAGGTCGTCGTCGGGGTAGCGGTCGCCGTCGTGGTGGGAGTTGCGGTGATCGTAACAGTTGGGGTTGCGGTCGCAGTTGCAGTCGCAGTCGCCGTGACGGTCGCGGTGGTGGTCGCCGTGGCCGTAACGGTCGCGGTGGTGGTTGCGGTAGCGGTGGTGGTGGGCGTCGTGGTTGCGGTGGCCGTGGCTGTCGGAGTGAGCGTTACGGTCGCCGTCGATGTCACGGTCGCAACAGGAGTCGCGGTCGAGGTAGTGGTTGGGGTTGCGGTCGCGCTGATCGGACCACCTATCGCATAAAGATTCGCGTCAACCGAGCCGATATAGATGGTGCCGTCGGCGCCGATCGCGGGCGATGATTCATCGGAGGAATGATCATTGGCGTCGGGCGTATATACCCATTTCTGGCTGCCGTCCGCAGAGTTTATCGCGTACAGCACCGCCAGCGTGCCGCCCACGTAGATGGTGCCGTCGGCGCCAATCACGGGCGAGGTGGCCGCAGCGACGTCGACCGCGACCAGCGAAGTCCACTTCTCACTGCCGTCCGGATTCAGCGCGTAGAGCAGGCCTTCCCAGGAGTTGAAGTAGATGGTGCCGTCGGCGCCGATCGCGGGCGAGGATTCGATCACGTTGCCGGTGTTAAAGCTCCACTGCTGCGTGCCGTCGGGATTCACTGCGAAAATCTCGCCACCTATCGAGCCGACGTAGATAGTGCCGTTAGCGCCGATCGCGGGCGAGCCAACCACGCCCCCGACGCCGGCGGGAAAAGCCCAGTTAACGCTGCCAGACGGGCTCACCGAGTAGAGATTGCCGTCGTCGCATCCCACGTAGATCGTACCGTCGGCACCGATCGCCGGCGACGAAACCAGATACGAACCGAAGGTTGTCTTCCAGTTGAGCGTGCCGTTTGGACTGATAGCGTCGAGGGTCCATCCGGCGGTACCGATGTAGACGGTGCCGTCGGCGCCGAGCGCCGGCGACGAGTCCACGTCGAACAATGTCGGGTAAAACCATTTCTGGCTGCCGTCGGGATTCAAGGCATAGACGCCGCCGTAGCTTTTGCCGCCCTCGGAACCGAAGTAGATGGTACCGTCGGCGCCGATCGACGGTGACGAGCGCACGATCGAACTATTCTGGGTGGTGAAACTCCACTTGAGGTTGCCTGACGGATCCACCGCGTAGAAGTTGCCGTCGTCCGAGCCGAAGTAGATAGTGCCGTCGGCACCGATCGCCGGCGACGACTCGACGTGATTCCCGGTAAGGAATTTCCATTGCAACGTGCCGCCGTTGTTGCTGGTACTGAACTGGCTTAGACCGGTGTGGCTCAGGTCGTGACGAAACATCGGCCAGGGCGTCGACGCCACTGGCGCCAGTTGCGCTTGGGACGAAGTTCCAATCGCCACGGCTGAGATTACAAATGTGGCCACCCCCAGGATCGCAATCAGGCCAAGCCTCCCCCGTCCTTCGGCGCGTGTCATGCATCCCTTCCTATTGTGGTTATGCTGCAGATCCATCTGACCCCCCTTTGGACAGCAGATCCCGCCGGTTGATTCTCGGTCGCGCGAAGGCGCGCCAGCGCCCTTACTCTAACTTTTCCGATTCCTTCCAGTTGCGCGCGGAAGTGGTCAGGTTAGCGCGCTCACCGTCAGGGACACACCTTGGCCATGTTTTGTTCGGTAACGCCACCATTAATTTTCTGTTTCGCGCTTTTTGTGAAATCTTTTTCAAACTTTGATCGGAGATGTCGATGAGCAGATCGAAGCTTTCTCGAACTCCGCTCTCTTAAGTCCAAAACAGTAAGTCTAAGTGAGTTATTTTCGCGCAGAGAAAAATTGAACAATCTTAAGTGCGCCTTTGGAAGGAGTAGCGCGAAAGACGGCGCGAGATTCGCTCGTCCGTTGCAGCGAAGTAATTTTCAACCCATCCGAAGCCACCGCGTATTCGCGAAGTTCAGTTTAACCCACCCGACTCGGGCATTACCTGAAGAAGCGGCCGGGGCGTTAATGAGAGTTGCCCGACAAAGGGACGGTCGTACGCGGCTATCAGCAACACACACGAGGCCACAGCAGTCGCAAAAATAGCCAGCGCGATTATTGCGGCGAGCCGATCGTCACTATGGACCACGGCGA
Source organism: Binataceae bacterium (SeqCode) (assembly GCA_035506935.1). Taxonomy (GTDB): domain Bacteria; phylum Desulfobacterota; class Binatia; order Binatales; family Binataceae; genus DATJOQ01. Next base: position 9,464 of record DATJOQ010000411.1, read on the forward strand.
TCGCGAGTAAAACGATGATGGCTTGCGCCAACAAGCATATCCATTTGAACGGATGAACCTGCGCGCGGCATATGATGATGCGCTGGCGCCGGGCGTCGAGCGCGGCCTCGATTTGGGCGACAATCTCGCGCTCGGCAGCCTGCTGTCCCGGATTACCAGGCACCAACGCGAGCGCCACTTGCAGCGCTTCGAACAAATGGCGCGGCGCGATGCTGATGGTCGCGGTCTGACGCTCCATCATCGGCCACTCCTGGGTCGCCATTTCCTGGATGTGCTGGCGGACCAGCGCGCGCATGCGTTGCTCCGGTTCCCCCGGAAAAGCTGAGGCAAAGACCACGACGGCTCTGAGCGCGCTGGCCTCGCGATCGATCGCCGCTTTCGCGCGATCATTATCGTTCCACACCTGGACCGCGGTGAACACCACGAAGAGACCGAAGATCACGCCGAGCGGAGACAGCAGACCGGGAGTGACCGCCCTGAACGATTGCGCTCGTCGGCCGGTCGCGAAGATGATCACGATTACGTAGATCACAGCTGAAATCAGATAGGTGGTGCCAAAGATCACCAAGCCCATCCACACTACCGGCAGTGCATGCAGCCAATCGCTCATGCTGGATTTCTTGCCGGAACTGGCACCAGCGTTTCAAGTGCCGGCGGGTCAGGCGGCTTGGATTCAATTGATACCAGCCAGCGTCCGGACGCACTCTGGGCGGGATTCACTCAGACAGTGCCGGCGGCTAAAGAAGTAGCAGCATGGCAAGCAAACAAACTTGCGACAAGGAGCGCGCATGATCACGCCAAAGCGATCAACCGTGCTGCTACTGATATCTGGAATGGCTTACGCCCTGGTCGCTGTTGCGATGAGCTCGCGGGCGGCGGCGCAGGCACCGATACAAGCGCCCGGACAGATTCAGCAACCCAAGGGCAACTGGCAGGTGCCAGGGGAAATTCAAAAGCCAACCGGACCGTGGCAGAAACCGGGCGCGATTCAAGTACCCAAAGGTATTCAGGCGATCAAACAGGAGTCGGCCAGATGCGAGAGGCGCCTGTCAGTGGGCGCCGACGCTCTTTTCGATTTCAACAAATCGGATCTCAATCCGGATGCGGAAAAGACGCTGGACGTGCTGGGTCCGATGATCAAGCAGCTGGGAAACCATAAAGCCGTGGTCGAGGGACATACCGACTCGATTGGATCGCTCACCTACAACCAGGAGCTCAGCGAAAAGCGTGCGACCACGGTCAAGGATTGGCTGGTCACGCACAACGATCTGCCCGCCGCAACACCGATCAAGGGATACGGCAAAACTCGACCGATCGAACCGAACACCAATCCCGACGGCTCGGACAATCCTACCGGACGCCAGCGAAATCGGCGCGTGGATGTCGTGATCGATACCTGCTCGCCCAACGGATGACTTCGATCTCCTCCTGCATCCTTCAGCCGACCCGAATCCGCCTGATAGCGTCTCATTCGACGGGACGCGGAGGCCTAACTTCCCCAAACTGGGGATAAGCTGCCCCAGTCTCGTTCCACAGTGACCCACGGTGCGGAGGACCCTGCCGCGCAAGCTCGACGGGAGCGAGCTCTGCGGGCCTCAGTCGTTCCGGGCCATAGGTACGCGGCTTGCTGTTATTGCTCGGTGCTGGAGTCATTTTGGCCCCGCGCCGCGATGACGAGGAGCCGAACAGCCAAGACTTTCCCGGGGGAACACGAGAGGAATGGCCACTTTAATCACCGAAGACTGTATCAACTGCGCCGCATGCGAGCCTGAGTGCGTCAACGGCGCGATCTACGAGGGCGGCGTCGCATGGGAGATGGACGGCGAAGAGCACGCAGCGCTCAGCGCGGACACTTACTATATCGTTCCGCAAAAATGCTCCGAATGTATGGGTTTCTACGACGAGGAACAGTGCGCGTCGGTATGCCCGGTCGATTGCTGCGTGCCGGATCCGAACTTCCAAGAAACTGAGGACGTGCTAATTGCGCGATCGAAAAAACTGCATCCCGACCAAGTTTTCGCCGAGGACTTTCCGTCGCGATTCAGAAAGCCGCAAGCCTAGACCAACTTCCGGAAGAGACGTAGCGTCGACCTGGGGGCCGGCTCGACGCCAGCCCCGTGGATTTTTCGATCTGGCAAATTTCCGGCGCGCTATTTTTTCGCGTGCGGCGTCCCGATAAACGGAAACTCCTTCAAAATATCGGTGTGCGGCTTGAGGCCCGTGGGCGGACACTGATTCTTGGTCAGGAACGCGACCCGATAATTGATCACGTCGTCGGTGAAGTCACGACCGTTCGGATACCTCACCGGTTTCGACGGATCCAAGTTCATCACGTCGGGCAGCGTGCGCTCCTTGTCGATCGCGGCGATCGCTTCCTCGCGCGCGTAGCCACCCGTGTGTCCCATCAGATGCACGAACTGGTCGAGCCATCGCTTGCGATCGTTGACCGGCTCGCTCGCATTGTACTCTTCCTTGGTGTCGTCAGTGTTGAAGAAGCTGCTGACGCTCGGATGGCCCGCGCGATCGACGTGAAGCAGCTTGCCGTCGCGCCGAACACTGCATCTTCCCCAGATGTGAACCTCGGGCTTGGGATTTAGCTCGCTGGTGGGCAGCTCGATCACGGTCGAGAAGACATTTGCTTCGGTGTTCGAATCGACTCCGGTCCAGGGCGATTTGCCGCCGAGATGAGGCTCGGTGAAGTTGCGCTTGCCGCGGGTATCGAACAGATTCTTGATTCCGTCGAAATCGAAAAAGAACGCGTCGCTGCGGCTGCCGGCGAAGAAAGTGTAGGGACCCGACTTCATGATATTCGGTGTGGGACCGAAAGAGACCTCGCCGGCAGAGATGATTTTCGTCCCTACCGCTTCGACCGATCGCGACTCGGCGCCTTTGGCCAGGAAAACATCGACGGTCTGCTTGCCGTTCTCAGGCTTCGAGAACACGTAGCTGAACGCGATGTCGTTCAGGTAGTCGCCGTCAGTGTCGATATTCACGCGATAGATTGCGTCGGGATGGAGCGCGTCCGCTCTGGGATTCGCGTTGAGTATGATCACCGTCCGGTTGTTGTCGACGGGCGACTGGAATGCGTAGAGGTCGCAGAGGTCGAGCCGTTGATCGCCTAGTGGGGGGCCGAGACTAAGTCCAGTGAAATGGTTCGACATTTCTCCTTCTCCTTTTTGGTCAAATCCCGCGTTTGTGAGGCTTAGGGGACTGGATGTTAGCATCCGCTCCTTAGCGTCCACACAATGCCACCCACGTATGCGCTATGGAAGCGACTAGATGTCGCGGCGACGACCCCCAGGTGTACAAATCGCGCCTATTTCACCTTAATCACCTGCAAAACCTGGGGTTCTTCGTCATCACCGTACTGTAGCAGCAGGATTGAACCGGATTTGTCGGAACTGATGCGAGCCAAGTCCCGCCACTTGCTTTGCTGCTCCAGTTTTGTCGGAATCGGCAAGGTTCCACCGCCGATCACTTTGGAATCCACGATCGGATACAAGGTAACCCATCCGACCTCCTTATCCACTGCGAACCCGTTGCCGATCATGCCGAGCACTCTCTCACCCTCGACGCCGTCGGCTTTGAACGGTTTGTCAGTCTTGGCGGCGAGATCATAGTAGCTGACGGAACCGACCGGCAAACTGTAGTTACCTTCATCATTGACGTAAAAGCCCTTCCCGCTGGCATCCCATCCCATCGGCGCACCCGCGGCGACTCGGTGCAGATTTGATCCATCAGAGTTCATCACCATGACGGTGAAGGTTTCATCGTTGCATTCGTCGGCGCACCACCGTCGCAGACTGATTTTAGTCCCGTCCGGTGAGAACTGAGCAGTGTCGTAGTGGTATTTCTTCCAACCAGGGCCAACTACTGCGGATTCAGGCGTCAGTTTCTTCGCGTCTGACCCACCGCCGTTCATGATGAAGATGTCGGACGGCCAGTAGCCTGTGCCTCCGTAGCATGTGATCAGCAGCTTCTTGCCATCGGGTGATATCGAATCGATCGTAACGGGGCTGCTGTCACAGATACCGGGGGGCGGCGGGAGCGCTTGTTCCGTGCCCGAAGCAACATCCACTTTGCGGATTCGATTGACCACACTGTACAGCACGGTTTTGCCGTCCCCAGAGATGATTCCGCCGTTCCCATTCGCTCCGGCCTGAATCGTAAGGATCGGAACTGGGGAAGCCGCTACCAGCAGTAGGGCTATAATCCCGACTATTGGTGTCAGAAATTTCACGATTCCACCTATGCGCTGTGGAAGCAACCAAGCGTTGCGGCGCCGTCCATTGAGGCACTCCATTGGTCCGCTGAATATAGACTGTGATTCTGGTCGGGGCGGCCGGATTTGAACCGGCGACCACACGCACCCCAAGCGTGTGCGCTACCAGGCTGCGCCACGCCCCGACCTTGATGATCGCTTACCGCGCCCAGTCAGGCGCCCGGCGCGGAAACCAATTGTCGTCCAAGTGGGCTTGCGGCACAACGCCCGCGCTGGCAAACCTCGAATCCGATTCACCTGATTGCGACAACGTACCTGCCTAGCGTCGAGGGCCGACCCATATCGGCCGCAACCCGAGCGCTGATGCCGCTTCCATCTGTTTGCCGTCGGCCGTGACGAACGGCATCGCGATTCTGGTCTCGGCCTGAAACAGCAGGGCGGACGCTAGGTGCAGCGCGTCGAGAGTCCTAACGCCGGTTTGCTCGATGACGCTTTCAGTTCGGTCCAACAAATCCGCGCCTAACTCGACCAGCACCCAGTAATCACGATCCGCCTGCAATCTCAGGTTCACCGCTTCGAAATCGCTTGGCGTTAGTTCTCCCATTACCCGACGGCGGCACAAAGCCGATTTTGCTTCAAGCGGCGCTATCACCGAAGACACCACGCTATATCGGCTGAACATCCGTCGGCCGGCGGCGGACCCTTGCTCATCGAGGTAGCGCTTAAGAAGGACGCTCGTGTCAAAGTACGCCCAAGCCGGCACCGTCAGCGCTCGTCGCGTTCTTCACTGAGCGTTTGCGAAATCGGCGCACCAGCAATTTTGCGTGGCTTCCATCGGGGCAACGGACCGGCTTTCAGTGGGCGGCGCACCAGACCTTGCGCCTCAAGACGGCGTATCGCGCCAGCCGCAGGGCCCGAGAGCTTATCGATCGGCGTCAATTTTGCCACCGGCCTGCCCCGATCGGTCAAGACTACTTCTGCGCCGTTCCTCACGGCCTTCATGATCCGCGAGAACTGCTGATTGGCCTCACGCAGCCCTATACGCATCGTAACAGCCTTTCCAAAGTAGTTACGTCACTACTTTACCGGGCGAACGATACTGCGGCAAGCCACGCCCTGTACCGATTCCGCTCTAATGCTTGGGCTTTTTGGCCACGCGCGGGCGCCATTGCGCGTACGAGCGCAAATCGACCGTGTACGACCACGCGCCGCGCGGCTGATTGATTAGCCGCACGATCTCGTCCGCTATCTGTTCCGGTGGAACGAAATGCGACGGATCGACGTCGGGCATCGACTCGCGCACGCGCGGGCTGTCGACCGCACCGTCGACGTCGAGCGCGACCGAGTGAATGCCGGCATGGCCGTATTCATAGGCGACGCTGAGAGCGATCGCCTTCTGCGCGTCCTTGGAAGCGTTGTAGGCGGCGAACATCGCGGGTCCCAGCCGGGTCTCGGAACCGAGCAGGAACAGGATCGTACCGCCGGCCTTGCGCTCAACCATCCGCCGCACCACCTCCTGCGTGCAGAAGAATGGGCCATAGGTGTTGACCTTCATCTGGAAGTCGAAATCTTCCTCGGAGGTTTCGATTAGCGGTTTGCGCAGGTACGCGCCGGCATTGTTGATCAGCACCGAGATCGGCCCGAGCTCGCTCTCGACCGCGGCGATAGCGGCCAGCACCTGCTCGCGTTTGCCGACGTCGGTCGGAGTAACCAGCGCGCGGCCGCCCGCCTTCTGGATCAGATCAGCGGTCTCTTCAAGTTGAGATTTGGTGCGCGCGATTAGCCCGGTCGCGTAACCTTCGCGCGCAAGACGCTGCGCGATGTCACGGCCGATTCCGCGTCCCGCACCGGTGACCAGTGCAACTTTGGTTTCTGCCATAAGCGGGGATATTACCTATCCGGCGCCCAATGGAAAATGGTCGCGCCCGATCGGCAAACGGCGCGTGTCATGCCGGTGCCCGGCTTGGTTGTCTCGGCGGCCAGTGATACCATCCGATCGGTTTTGGAGCGTCGCCAGGTTCCTCGAGTTTTTTCGCAATTGGCTGCCGGCTGCCGGCAAAAATCCGGCAACAACCAATGAACCGGGTCACCGCTATGATGGTCGTGGTGCTAAGTTCGAGCGCACTGACGCTCGGGGCTTGCGCCAGCCAGCAGCAGATAGCGTCGCCGACCCCGTTTCCCACGATTATAAAAGACCCGAGTGTAGCCGCGTCCTCGAAGGTATCGGCAAACCAGGTCGGCGAAGCGCCGACGCAGGCGCAGCCCGCGCCGCCGCCGAGCCAGCTCGCCAGCGTCGCTCCGACCACGGCGCCGTCGAAGAACGAGCCCGATTCGGTGCTCGAGATCGCACCGGCCCAGTTGCCGGCGGCGTTTACGCCTCCGTCGTCGAATCCCTCCGACCCGAATGCTGCGCCCGACGCGGGTAGCGCGCAGGATTACCTCAACACTCAGAAACCGGCCAGCACGGAGCCTTTACCCAACTTCGCCGGAATCGACGATTACATGAATCAGGAGGCGAATTACGAAGCGGTCGGCTCGGGTCTGCCGGCGTCCGCCTTCATGCCGCCGGTCGGATTCGCTCCCTATTACTATCCGTATTTCGTGCGAACCTATTACCCGGTCTACTTTGCGCCACCGATCGTGTTCAGTCAGCCGCTGCCGGCGAGTTACCTTTACCATCCGCTACCGCCGCTGGCGCCGCTACCGCGGGCCTTCAGTCATCCTTACGGCGGCGGCATTCATTTGGGTGGCTTCCACGGCGGGCGTCGCTGAAGTTCGTCGTAAGTCTCTTCAGTTCGCGTCGGAGTAAATGCTAGCGTTCTGGACATGCTGATTGCGGTGGACGTGGGCAATACCCACACTGTGATCGGGATATACCAGGACGGCGAGCTGACCCATCACTGGCGTATCGCGACCAATCACGAGCGCACCACAGACGAGCACGGCGCGCTGTTGAGCACGCTGCTCGCGGGCGAGGGGCTGGCGGTGCCGCCGAGGCCCGCCGGGGTGGTGATCGCCTGTGTGGTGCCGCCGCTCAACCAGGTGATGGAGCAATTGACCCGGCGGTACTTCAAGTGCG
>DATJOQ010000412.1:0-14573 GCA_035506935.1 Binataceae bacterium (SeqCode)
TCATGGACGCAAAGTTTGCGACCGCGAGGTCCGGCTTGCCGTCATTGTTGAAATCGCCGGTCACGATCGAGTCAGGTCCCAGGCCCACCGAGAAAGTTTTCGGCGTGCCGAATCCACCCGCGCCGTTGCCGAGAGCGACCGTGACGGTACCCGCAGCGCGATTTGTCACCGCGATATCCGGATTGCCGTCGCCATTGAAATCGGCCGCCACTATCGCGCTCGGACCCGAGCCGGTGGTTACGGTGCTGGCAGGGGTAAAGGTGCCGTCACCATTGCCGAGCATGATACTTACTGAGTTGGATCCGATCGCTACTGCCAAATCCATCTTGCCGTCACGATTGAAATCGGCCGCTGCCAGCGCCCGCGGCACGCCGGGGAGCGTCATGTCCGGCAATCGCTGAAATAAATTTCCGGGATTTCGCAGCAGAACCGACAAGGTTTGTGCGCGCGGGCTGATCGTAACGATGTCGGGCAGACCGTTGCTGGTGAGGACCACGGTAAGTACCGCGATCGGATTGAGGCCGACGGCGAAATCCTCGCGCGCCAAGCCGCAGCAAAGTCCGGCGATCCCGCCAAATAGCGCGAGCGTGCAGATTATCACCCAACTCGCCGCCAAAGATTTTCTGCTGGATCTGTGCACTGCCATCTCCCGCGCCGCAAAATTTCGAGGACCGTGACATGATCGCGCGGCCGAGAGACACTCGCCGAAAAGAACTATCGCAATGAGGCCGATTAGCAGTGAAACGGTGGCGGATTTGGCTTCGGCATTTCGACGCCGACGCGCGGTCGCGTCTCAGGCTTTGACGCCGCGCACCACGAACTGAGGTAAGATGAAAAGATAGCGTCCGGTTTCAACCGCGCGCTCGATATCCTCGAGCCACTGTCGAATTTCGTCCTGGCTGATCTGGCCTGAATCAGCGGCATAATTGGCCAGGCTCGCCCGCTGCATTGGCGTGCTGCGCCCCGTCTGGTCGGCGCCGGAAAAGACCTTGACCTTGACGTCGCTCAATCCGGCCGCGCGAAAAAGTCCGTAAAGCCGCCGTCCGATTCGCGGTTCGCGCAAAGCGATCTGCTTGGCCGCCGCCACGATTCGATCGCTGCGCGCCTGCGCCGCCGCATCAACCTCGAGCACCATCATTTCCCAGTCGCTGTCGGAGGCGACCACCACTCCGCCGCGCGCAGCGACGCGCGCCATCTCGCTGATCGTGTCGGCCGCGGAGTCCACATACTCGAGCACGTTTTTGCACCAGACCCGTTCGAAGGTCGAATCGTCGAACGGCAGCGGCGGAAAAGCTCCGGCCACGAACTCGATTCGAGACTCCAGCCCCTGCTCGCCCGCACGTGCCCGTGCGCGCGCGATAAACTCGGGATTGATATCGATCGCGGTCACGCGCCCGTCAGTGCCAACTCGGCGCGCTAGCTCAACCGTGGTCTGCCCCGGACCCGCTCCGACGTCGAGCACCTTGAGTCCCGGGCGCAAATCCAACGGCGCTATCAGCGGCTCCATCGCCGGATGAAAGCTCAGCAACGTCTCGTACGCAGCGTGGCGCTCGGGCTCTACCTCGATCCAGTGCTGCTTGTAGTACGGATTGCTCATCAGACGCCGGATGTCGGTATAAGACAACGCTGGCGTGATTACAAACTCACGCCGAGCAGGCCGAGTTGTTGCGCCGGCTCAATCAGCGTCCTGCGCCAACCCGTTGTCGCGCCGCGCGACGAAGAACGGCCCGATCGCGAGGCTATCGATACGAGTGCGCATGAAGCACTCAAGCGCCTCTTCGGGCCGGCATACGATAGGCTCGTTATCGTTGAAGCTGGTATTGAGCACGACCGGCACACCGGTGCGGCGCTCGAACGCGTCGATCAAGTCGTAAAATAATGGACTGTCGTGCTGCGTGACGCTCTGGACCCGCCCGGTGCCATCCACGTGAGTGATCGCGCTGAGCTTATGACGTTGTTTGGAGCGCACCGGGTAAACATGCAGCATAAACGGCGACGGCTCGCTGCGCTCGAAGTATTCCGCCTGGCATTCGGCCTTGACCGCTGGCGCGAACGGCCGAAAAGCCTCGCGATGCTTCACCCGCCGATTCAGGATCTCGCGCATCTCCGGCAATCCCGGATGAGCCAAGATCGAGCGGGCGCCGAGCGCGCGCGGCCCCCACTCCATCGCGCCTTGAAACCATCCCACGACTTCACCCTGCTCGATCGCTTCGGCGCTGCGCTCGATCAGCGCTCGCTGATCGAGGCGAACGAATCGCAAGCCGCGAGCGTCCAGCGCCGCGCGTATCTCGCCTTCATCAAACGACGGCCCCAGAGCGGCGCTGGCGAGATGAAATCGTTGCGCGTTGGGTTGCAATCGATGGTGCGCGTAGAGCGCGGCGCCCAGCGCCAGCCCTTCATCACCCGCCGCCGGCTGCACGTACATCCGCTCGAACGCTGTAGCGCCGAACAGCTTTCCATTCACCGAACTGTTGAGCGCGCATCCGCCCGCCATCGCCAGGCGCTTCTCCGGCACCAATCGCGCGAGCTGATTCGCCAGCGCGATCGCGGCGGTCTCGAAGCGGCTCTGAAGGCCAAAGGCGATATCCTTTTCGCGCTGCCCCACCGGCGCTGCCGCCGGACGCGGCGGACCCAGCGCACGCAACAGGCCGTCGGAATAGTTGGCGGTCAATTTGATCCGTCCATCCTCTCCGATCTGAAAGCCCTGGTCGGCGCCGACCCGGTTGAAGTATTCGAAGTCCATCGCATAGTCGCCCGGTTGATCCACCTTGAGCAGGCGTTCGAACAAGTCGTGATACTGGTCGCGCCCGAATGGCGCCAATCCCATCACCTTGCCCTCGTCACCGTATTCGCCGAAACCGATAAAGCGGCAAATCACGCCATAAAAGATTCCCAGTGAATGGGGCAGATACAGGCGCTTGAGCACGTGGATCTCATTGCCCTCGCATCGCGCCATCATCGTGGAGACGAAATCGCCCGCACCGTCGTAGCTCAGACCCGCCGCCGAATCGAAATCCGACGCCAGATATGCGCTCGCGATATGCGCCAGATGATGCTCCACGCGATGCACCCTGAAGCGAAGGCGTTCGGGCGCGACCTCGAACTCGCGGCTGAACAAGGCGTGTAGATCGTCCAGGCTCGCGCGGCGGCGCCGAATCGCCATCAGATTGACCAGTTTGCCCGGATTCGACGCGGCGTACGCGAGCTTGTGACCCAGGTTGGCGCGCACTCCGCGTCCTATCGCGACGTGCTCCAGCTCTTCGATCCGGATGCCCGCCGCCTTGAGGCAGGCTTCGATCGCCAGGCGCGGAAAACCCGCATAGTGCTTGACCCGATTCAGCCGCTCCTCGGCAACTGCCATCACCGGGCGCCCGTCAACCAGGATCGCCGCCGAGGCGTCACCGTGAAACAGGTTCAGTCCCAATACATTCATGGGCCCCCTCCGCGCGCGCACAGCCCGCACAGATATCGTCCTAAACGAAAGTGGCTATACCAATTGATTAATCGTCGATATAGTCATTTCCAATTCCACTGATGAATGTCTAATAATCGATTATTACACTCGTCAGGATCGAGTCCTTGCGTCACTCAGATTGAGCGCGCCCCATTGTTTGAGGCTGTAGAGCGCCCAGGGACGTGACCAATGGCCCTGCCCGGTCTGAAATCGCCGCCAGATCGATTCGACCATTTCGTGCGCGAGATAGTTTCCTAGCCGCCCGCCGCTGCCGCGATCGAGCAACACGGCTTCGACGTGTTTGGACCAGGGCCCGCGCAGCCATGATTGAAAGGGAAGCTCAAATCCGACCTTGGGCCGGCACGCGATCGCAAAGGGCATCTCGGCGGCGAGCGCCCTGGCCAGGAGCGGCTTTACCTGGCCCTTGGACATTTTCATCCGGCCGGGTAGTCCCAGCACATATTCCACCAGTGCGCCGTCGAGCATCGGCACCCGCAGTTCGACGCCGTGCGCCATGCTCATCGCGTCGCTGTCGCGCAGCAGCATGTTGCGCAAATAATAAGAAAGCTCAAGCCGCGAGATTTCGTTTATCGGATCGTCACTGATAGCGCCGTCGCGTTCGGCGGTGAGATCCCGATTTCCGGCATGACCGTCGAGCAAGGCGGCGCGCGCGGAGGGCCCGAACAACTGGCGCATCGCATAGTATGGCGCGCATCCGGCCGGCTCGCCCATCCAATCGATCATTTTGGTCCATCCGTCGCTGCCGGCAAACGGCAGACGCGCGGCCAGCGCCAGCGGACGGCGAATCGCGAGCGGCACGCGGCGCAACAACTGCAAGCGCCGATTCCAGCGAAACGACGAATACCCGCCGAAAAGTTCGTCGCCGCCCAGTCCCGACAGCACGACCTTCAATCCGGAGAGTTTGGCGGCGCGCGCGACAACATAGGTGTTGACGCCGTCCACCGTCGGCTGATCAGCGGCCGCGAGCGCCGGCTCGACCAGATTTCGCAACTCCTGCGAGTCCAAACGAATCTCGGTATGAAGCGTATTGAAGGTCCTGGCCGCGAGACTCGAGTAGCGCCGCTCGGAGTACTCAGGCTCGTCGAAAACCACCGAGAGCGTGCGTACCTGATCGCCAGCTGCACTCTTACTGAGTGCGACCAACGAAGTGGAATCGAGCCCGCCGCTTAAAAACACCCCCACCGGAACGTCGGCGATCAGATGGCGTGCCACGGCCTGCTCCAGCAGCGTCCTCACATGCGCGACCGCGTCGAAATCTTTGACCGAGTGCGCCTGCGAAGTAACGGAACTCAGATTCCAATAGCAGTGCTCGGCGAACCCCGCGGCGGTGACGATCGCATACGAACCGGCCCGAATCGAACGCACGCCCTCGATCATGGTCAGCGGCTCCTGCACCGCACCGAGCTCCAGGTACGAGTCGATCGCGTCGCCGCTCGGAGCCGCATCGATCAGGCCGCTTGCGAGTATCGCGCGCAGTTCGGAGGCGAAGATCAGCCGATGCGCGCTGTAGTGATAGTAGAGCGGCTTGATCCCAAGCCGATCGCGCGCCAACAAAAGGCGCTCGCGCCGCGCGTCCCAGAGCGCAAGCGCGAACATGCCCTCGAGCCGCTCCAGGCATCGCTCGTCGAATCGGCGATAAGCCTTGAGGATGACTTCGGTGTCGCTGGAGCTTCGCCAGTCGTTCTCGCCCAGCGCTCGCAGCTCGGCGCGCAGCTCGCGAAAGTTGTAGATCTCGCCGTTGAACACGATCCAGTTGCCGGTTTCGGGATCGAACATCGGCTGATGACCGGCGGAACTCAGATCGATGATCGAGAGACGGCGAAAGCCCAGCGTCAGGCAACCGTTGGCCGTGTGGATCGATTCGAGCCCTTGGTCGTCGGGTCCGCGATGCTCGAGCTGATGCACGATCGCAGCTACCGCGCCGCGTCCGTCCTCATCAGCGGGCGTCCACACTCCCGCAATCCCGCACATCAAATGCTCTCCAAGAACCGCACGCGCGCGTCGTTAGCCATCAGAGCGGCGCCTTGCGCAGCACCGTAACCAGGAAAGAGCCGAACCGCAGGTGATTACAGACGAGACGCACAATCGCGTCGGGCAGCGAATTCATCAGCAGGTTTTTCAATCGTCCAGAGGGCAGTGGTATCAGTTCGTTCTTAGCGCCGTAAACTTTTAGCCGTTCGATTTCAAAAAATTCGCCGCACAGCGCGCGCCATTCGTGCGGGCGGTAGTAGCGCGCGAGCGCACCGTCGGTAACCTCCTGGACCACGCGATGAATCGTGCCGAGTTCGGCCAGCCGGCCGCGCAGGATTCCTTGCAGCGCGAATCCGATCACCCACCAGAGCCACACGCTGCGATGGTAGACCATCGTGATCGCCGCTCCGCCGGGCCGGAGCACACGATGAATTTCGCTCAGCGCCTGGCGGGTGTCGGGCGCATGATGAATCACGCCCCAACTCCACGCCAGATCGATCGAGCAGTCCGCAAGCGCAAGCCGTTCCGCGTCCATCCTGCACACCTGCCCCCTGATACCAGCGAGCTCGAGGCGCCGGCTGGTGGCTTGTGCCGCATATTCGGTGAGGTCGATCCCGACAAAGCTTCCGGCCGCGCGCGCCAGCAGTTGCGCGTGACTCCCGATCCCGACGCCGATTTCGAGCACGCGCTGGCTCTCAAGCTCGTGATACGGAATCAACTGATCGAACGGAGCCACGCTCCAGGGCATGTACACGCGCGCGCTTTCGAAAAAGCGGCGATCGATCTCGGCGAACCATTGCCGGCTTAGCGGCTCGGCGCCAAGCGGCGTGCGCCAGTCGTAGCGCATCGGATTCGATTCCCACCAGTCGCGATTGGCCCGGCTCCAGTCGGCCGCGATCGCGCTATCCGGCAGTGTGGTGGGCGCGACGAAACCGCGCGCCTTGGCTTCATTCCATCGGTTCACCGTGGCTTTGATCTCCATTGCGATGCTCGTCGACTGGATGCGCCGGCCAGGCATCGGCAATCTCGACCGGCGCACGCCGGATTATCGAATCGCCAGCAGCGAAGGTACTCAGCGTGGTCGTAACGCAGGAGTCGAACGGCACTGGCGCGATTCCGCTTCGCACCGCTTCGACAAACGATTCCAGCTCGCGCTGATGGCCTTTGTCGGCGCGATTCACCAGCGTGCGACGGCGGCCATCGGTAAATACTGTCAGCATCCTGAAGTCATCGATCACGTACATCCGCTGCGCACAGTAAATCTCGACTCGCTCCTTGCCCGCGCTGACGTCGCCGAGCGCGGAGTAAGTCAGCGACCCGGTCGAGCCGTCGTCGAAGCGAATGGTCAGCAGGAAATTTTCGGCAGGCGCCGGGCCGTCGACCGGCAGCGCTTCGCCGAACAGGCTGAGCGGCGCACATCCGGTAAGAAACTGCATTAGATCGATAAAGTGGCAGGCTTCGCCGACCAGCCTGCCCGCGCTGATTCGCCGATCGCGCATCCAGCTCGACGCCGGCAGCGCACCGGCGTTGACCCGATACTGGATAAGGATCGGTTTGCTGCGGCCTGCAAGCTCGTCGTGCAGGCGAAGCGCATGCGGCGAGAAGCGCCGGTTGAAGCCCACCATCACCAGCGGCGGCCGTCCCCCGTTGCGGAGCGCGCGCGACAGCGCCTGACGGTACTCGTCATCGAGCATCGCGAGACTTTCACGATCGCGGCAGAGCGGCTTCTCCACGAAAATTGGTTTGCCGCGGCGCAGCGCCTCGGCGACTATCGACGCATGGCTATCGTCGCGCGTGAGCGCGATCACGGCGTCGATCTCGGGATCGGCAAGCACGTGCCGGTAGTCAGTGATCGCGTAGGCCGCGCCCAGCGCCGTGGCGATTTTGCAAGCGTCGATTCCGCTCGAGGTCGCGACCGCGGTAATCGCCACGTCGCGCATCCGCTTGAGCGCCGGCAGCATCACCGCTTTGGCGAATACGCCCGCGCCGATCAGCCCAATTCGCAGGCGGCGGCTGATCCCGTTTCGCAGACCGGTATCGGCGCCAATGATCGGAGCCGGTGCGCGCGCGGCCGGCTCGTCGGTTGGGTAGTTCAATACGATTCCGAGCGCGCCCGCTTCCGGCGACTCGAGCAGAGCGTAAGCGCGCTCGGCCTCGACCGCGGGCAAGCGATGGGTAATCAGCGGGGCGACGTCGATTCGGCGTGCGGCGAGCAGTTCGACGAAAGCCGCGAGATTGCGCCGCTCGGTCCATCGCACGTAGGCGAACGGATAATCGACTCCGTGCTCTTCGTATAAAGGATCATAGCGGCCAGGACCGTAGGACATCGCGACTCTGAGCGCCAGCTCCTTGCGATAAAAAAGCTCGCGCGGAACCTCCATCCCGACGGTTCCGATCACCACCACCTCGCCGCGCTGGCGCGCGATCTCGCCGGCCAGCGTGATCGGCTGATTCGATGGCGTCGCTGCCGCGATTATCACCACGTCGACACCGCGGCCGCCGCTGAATTCCTCCGCCTGGATCAGCGCGGCGCGACCCTGTTCGTCGGTGCCGCACTCCATCCCCAATTCCAGCGCGCGCGCGACCCGGCGGCGGTCGGGATCGAATCCAATAACGTAGCATCCGGACGCGCGCGCGAGCTGCATCACGAGTTGCCCGATCAGTCCGAGCCCGATTATCGCGATCCGTGAGCCCAGCGCCGGTTGCGCAAGCCGCAGCCCGTGCATCGCAACCGCGCCGACGGTGCTAAACGCAGCAGCCTCGAAACTCACGCTGTCGGGCAGCTTGACCGCCAGGTTGCACGGCATCAACAGACGCTCGGCGTGATTCGCCCAGCCCGCCCCCGCGCACGCCGCACGATCACCGAGGCGAAATTCGTCCACGCCCTGCGCAACCTCCGTCACCACGCCGGCCGCGCTGTAGCCGAGCGGACCCGCGCTTTGGCGACGCGCCTGAATCGATTGGTAAGTCCTTATCAATCCATTGTGCCTCGCATGGCTGATGACCTGGCGCGCGAGATCGGGACGTTCGCGCGCGAGCGCGAGGTAGCCCTCGGACGCGCTATGTATCGCGCTGCGCTCGGTGCCTGCGCTTATCAGCGAGGCCACCGTGCGCACCAGGATGCCGCGGCCGCGAAGCGTCGGCGGCGGAACCTCTTCCACGCGAATCCCGCGAATATCCTTGACCACTTGCTTCATCGACGACGCGTTATTCGGGCCACGAGATTTCGTAGCCCATCGCCAGCGGAAGACGGCCGGCCGATTTGAGCGACCAAACCTGATTCGGAATCTCTTGTCCCAGAGTCGGAGAGTAGACGGTCTCGCGCCGATGCCAGCGCAAGCCGCTGCGAGCACGCACCATCGCCAGCTCGCGCCCGTCAGATCCGCTCAATCGCAGCTCGGCAGGGGCGATCAGATCACCGCGCACCTCGGGATGCAGATGGAGCAGGCTTTGCGCGCGATGCTCGCCGCGCCCAACAATTTGATCGGTTACGGCGAGCGCCCCGCGACGCCATCGGAAACGCCGGCGATGAATGCACGGCTGCGACAATCGCAGGTAGCCCTTGTGCGAAGCGCCAAAGCACACGATGCCGGGGCGCGCGCGAAAGCGTTGGCCGAACGGATAGGCACGGCGCGCGACGCGAAACGCGCTCCACATTTCGGATTGATCGGCATCGTCCACCACCACCGTGTTGTGCGCCAGGGTCGAGCGCGCGCGGCGGCGGGCAGCCGAAGCGGCGTAATCCGATACGCCCGAGTCAACTATCACGCGGCGGCCGAAGAGCGACAGCTCGAAACTAAGCGTATCCGCGTGCGCGTGACCCGGCTGATAATCGGGACCGATCGGTCCGAGATCGGCGACCACATAATGGCCCTGCTCCTGGTCGCGCACGAACGCCAGGCCTGATTCGCGCGACCATCCCCGTTCGTGCTCGTCGCCACCCAATAGACCGAGCCTCCGCCCATACGCGAGCAGCTCGGCCGGCGCGGGTGCGACGTCGTGAACGGAATCGTTAAGCAGCGCGAGTTGGCCGTCCGGATGAACCACGCGCTTCAGATGACGCAGCATCCGGCTCGCCGCATCGCCCAGGTCGCGCACGAAATCTCGATCGAGTCGATCGCCAAAATTGATCAGGTCAAGCAATCCTTCGAGCACGATCGAGTGATACATCGGGCTCCGTTCGAAATGGCCGCCGTCGGCCAGCACCTGTTCGCGAAGCTGCTGGCGCACGATCGCGCGGCCCACGGCGCGCCAACGCTCGGCCTCGCTGCCGCGGAACATCAGGCCAGCGAAAACCAGCGCGCGCGCATTCTCCATCAGATGGTTTGCCATCAGATGGTATTCGAGGTTGGCGGCGAGATGACGCGCTTGCGCGTAAATGCTTGCGAGCCAGCGCGGCTGTGGCCCAGCCCCCCGCTGAGTGATCCAGCGCAGCAAACTCGCGACGCGCCGCGAAACCGGATAAGGATCCCATCCGATGGTGCGGCTATCGGAGTTGTGCTCGATCCAGCGATCGATCAGGTGCGCCGCTGAATCGTCGGCCAGCTCGGACAGATAATCCAGATAATTGACATTGTAGAGCCAGAGCTGTGGCTTGGTTCGATCCTGCCAAATCTCCTCGCGCAGCAGCGGGCACGATATTTCCGCAAAAACGAAGTTGCCATGCGAAATTCGCATCGGCTGAGCGGGAAAATATGTTCGCCGCTCACGATAGTCGTCGCGCAGATGAGCCTGTTCAACGATCGGTCTCGCCGGAATGCGGCGGCGGAGCTTCGCCACCGGACGGCATACGATCTGGCGCGCTTGCAGATAACGCAGCGTGTTGAGCCACAGCAACGGTCGCGCGGTCGCGTTCACGAAAATCGAACCCGGCACCGGGCACAGGCTTTGCCCAGCGCCGACGTCCCCCCTTTGCGCCGGTTGGTCCGGCTCCGATCTTGGTTAGCAAGAGGGTTCGGGCGGGACTAGTGACAAATTATTGGACGCGACCGGCGGATTATTTTTTTACGCGACGACGCTACAAACGATTTAGCCGCAGGAGCTCGCCGATGCCCTCTTCGATCGGCACTCGTGGCCGCCATCCCAGGAGCTGCGACGCTTGAGTTACGTCGGCCAAGGTATCGCGCACGTCGCCGGCTCGCGCGGGCTGCGAGGCCGTCGCGCCCCCGACCATCGCGGCGATTTGATTCACGCTGGTATTGCGGCCGTAGCCGATATTGATCGCACGGCCATCCGCGATCGAAGCGTCGAGCGCGAGAAGATTGGCGCGCACCACGTCGCTTACGTGAGTAAAGTCGCGCGTCTGATAACCGTCGCCCTCGATGGTAAGCGGTTTGCCCTCGCGCCGCGCGCGCAGGAACACCCCGATTACCGTCACGTAAGCGCCCTCGCTCGTCATCCGCGGTCCGTACACGTTGAAGTAGCGCAGGGTGAGCGTTTGCAATTTGTAGAGACGACAGAACAAGCGCGCATACTGCTCGCCGGTGAGTTTTTGCAACGCGTACGGGCTCATCGGATTCGGCGCCATATCTTCGGTCAGCGGAAGCTTCGATTGATCGCCGTAAACTGACGAGGAGCCCGAATTGATCACGCGGCGCACACCGGCATCGCGCGCCGATACCAGCACGTTCAGCGTGCCGACCACGTTGCTGATATGGGTTTCGATCGGTTTTTCGATCGAGAGCGGCACACGCGGCAGCGCAGCCGTATGAAAGACGCCGTCAACGCCGTGAAAAAGGTTCGCAATCGCGGCGCGATCGCGGATATCCGCTTCGATCAGTTCCGCCGCCGGATTAACCTGCTGTCGGCGTCCGGTGGCGAAGTTATCGATAACGCGAACGCGGAAATTTTGTTCGACCAGAGCGTCGACCAGGTGCGAACCGATAAATCCCGCACCGCCCGTAACAATCATCAGGCGTCGATCGCGCGACGCTTGCGACGCTTGGCCCATCAGTTAGATTGTATTCGCAAGCCGTTCGTTTGCGCGATAGCGGTTCGCCCGACGTGGGTAATCACAGGCGCGCCCAAGGGCTAGCTTAAGCGGCGCGACGCCATATAAAATCGTTGGACTCAATGATTTGCTACAGAACGATCTTATCCCGCAGCTCTAATCGCCGCGCGGCCGGAACCTGGAATCGACAATGAGCTCGACCGCGCGACGAATCGAGTTGCTGCGCGAGGTGCTCGCCCAGCGCATCGCGGTGATCGACGGCGCCGTCGGTACCTCGATCCAGACCATGGGGCTGAAGGCGCAGGATTTCGGCGGTGCGGAGCTTGAAGGCTGCAACGAAAACCTGGTGCGCACGCGGCCCGACGCCGTCCGCAAGCTCCATCAGGGCTTCCTTGAGGTCGGCGCCGACATTATCGAGACCAACAGCTTCGGTTCGACTTCGGTGGTGCTGGCCGAGTACGGCCTGCAGGCGCATGCGCGCGAGCTGAATCGCCTGTCCGCGCAAATCGCGCGCGAGATGGCGGACGCCTTCAGCAGCGCGAGCAAGCCGCGCTTCGTGGCGGGCTCGATGGGCCCGACCACCAAGACGATATCGGTAACCGGCGGCGTCACTTTCGACGCGCTCTGCGCCGCGTATCAGGAACAGGCCGAAGGTTTGATAGAAGGCGGCGTCGACGTGATGCTGCTCGAGACCGTGCAGGACACGCTCAACGCCAAGGCGGGACTGGTCGGAATCGAGCGCGCGATCGAAAAGCTGGGAATCACCGTCGCGGTCGCGGTGTCGGGCACGATCGAGACCATGGGTACGCTGCTGGCCGGGCAGGATATCGAAGCATTCTACGCCTCGCTCGCCCATCGCGATTTACTCTGGATGGGACTCAACTGCGCCACCGGCCCCGATTTCATGACCGACCATCTGCGCACGCTCGCGCAAATCTCGCGCTTCAACGTCGCGGTGGTACCCAACGCAGGTCTGCCGGACGAGGAAGGCCGCTACAATGAGACGCCCGAGATGCTCGCGGCCAAGCTCGCGCGTTTTGTCGAGCAGGGATGGATCAATCTGGTCGGCGGATGCTGCGGGACCACGCCCGAGCATATTCGCCTGCTGGTGCAGATGGTCGAGGGCGCGAAAGTTCGCAAGCCCTCGGCGCCACGGCGTTCGGTCGTGTCGGGACTAGAAGCGTTCGCGATCGACGACAGCACGCGCCCGGCGATCGTCGGCGAGCGCACCAACGTGCTCGGCAGCCGCAAGTTCAAACGACTTATCGGCGACGGCAAGATCGAGCAGGCCGCCGAAGTCGGACGGCATCAGGTGCGCCGCGGCGCCCACGTACTCGACGTATGCGTGCAGGATCCCGATCGCGACGAGTGCGCCGATCTGACCGGCTTCCTCGAGGTGCTGGTCAAGAAGATCAAAGTGCCGCTGATGATCGACTCAACCGATCATCGCGCGGTCGAGGAAGCGCTCAAGCGAACGCAGGGCAAGTCACTGATCAATTCGATCAACCTCGAGGACGGCGAGGAGCGCTTCAGCCGCATCGTTCCGCTCGCGCGCCGCTATGGCGCCGCGCTGGTGGTGGGATGTATCGACGATGACAAGAACCAGGCGCAGGCGATCACACGACAGCGCAAGCTCGCGATCGCGGAGCGCTCTTTCAATCTGTTGACCAAAAAGTACGGCGTCGCACCCGAAGACATAATTTTCGACGCGCTGGTTTTCCCTATCGGCACCGGCGATCGCAACTATATCGGTTCGGCGGTAGAAACTATCGAGGGTATCCGCGCGATCAAGTTTGCCCTGCCACTGTGCAAAACTATCCTCGGTATCTCCAACGTCTCCTTTGGATTGCCGGAAGCGGGGCGCGAGGTGCTGAACTCGGTGATGCTCTATCACTGCGTCGAGGCCGGTCTCGATCTCGCGATCGTCAACTCTGAGAAGCTTCAGCCCTACGCGCTGATTCCCGAACAGGAGCGCCAGCTTGCCGAAGAATTGATCTGGTGGCGCGGCGAGGATCCGATCGGCGCGTTCGCCGCATACTTCGGTTCCAAGCAATCGAAGCCTTCGGTCGAGCAGCGCAAGTCGTTGCCGCTGGACGAGCGCCTGGCCCTTCACATCCTGGAAGGCTCGCGCGAGAACCTCACCGAGGACCTCGACGAGGCTCTCGGCACGCGCGGCCCGCTCGAAATCATCAACGGCCCGTTGATGAACGGGATGGACGAGGTCGGCCGTCTGTTCAACGCCAATCAGATGATCGTGGCCGAGGTGCTGCAATCAGCCGAAGCGATGAAAGCGGCGGTTGCGTATCTCGAGCCGCATATGGAAAAGACCGAGAGCGCGACCAAGGGCACGATCGTGCTAGCCACGGTCAAGGGCGACGTGCACGATATCGGCAAGAACCTGGTCGAGATCATCCTGAGCAACAATGGCTACCGGATCATCAACCTTGGAATCAAAGTGCCGCCGGAGGAGCTGATACGCGCCTATCGCGAGCACCTTCCTGACGCTATTGGGCTCTCGGGTCTGCTGGTCAAATCGGCGCAGATGATGCTGACTACGGCGCAGGATTTGAAGGCCGCGGGGGTGCGCTGCCCGATGCTGGTGGGCGGAGCCGCGCTGTCCTCGCGATTCACCCGCATGAAGATCGCGCCGGAGTACGACGGCCTGGTCGCCTACGCCAACGACGCGATGAAGGGACTCGACCTGGCCAATCAGATCATGGATCCGACGCGGCGCGAATCGTTGGCCGGGCAGTTGGCCGAGGAGTCGCGCAAGATCCTGGCCGCGGCCGCCGCTCCCGCCAACGGTGCTCCGCAGAGCGAGCCTCGTGCGCGCGCTATCCGCCAGGACCTGCCGATTCCGATGCCGCCCGATCTCAAGCTTCACGTTTTGCGTGATTACGACCTCGCGGAGATCTTCCGTTACATCAATCCCGTGATGCTGTATACGCGCCATCTCGGGTTCAAAAATTTCCAACAGGCGCTCGACAAGCACGAGCCCAAGGCGCTCGAGCTGCGCGCCGCGGTCGCCGCGGTGGAAGACGTGATGCTGGCGCGCGACGACATCAAAGCCGACGCGATATACAAATTCTTCCCGGCTCAATCCGACGGCAACCGCCTGCTGATTTACGGCGACGATCACAAAACCGTGCTCGAAAGTTTCTTTTTTGGACGTCAGAG
>DATJOQ010000413.1:0-7464 GCA_035506935.1 Binataceae bacterium (SeqCode)
GCGATTCGCGCGATGTACGCAACGAACGTCATCGCGACGATTCCGAGCAGAATCGATGCTGGCACTCGCCAGATCATCAGCATCGAGATCAACAGAAACCCGGCGATCGCGAGAATCACCGGAGGTGAGGTGATCGCACCAACCTTGACCGGAGCGCCCGCGATTCCGACGGTCACGATTCCGGCGTCGTTGAGACCGATGAAAGCGAGAAATAATCCGATACCCACCGCGAAGCTGTGACGTAGGCTCGGCGGCACGCCGTCGACCAGCCATTGCCTTACCCTTGCCAAGGTCAGCGCGGTGAACAGGATTCCGGCCAGGAAGACCGCACCCAGCGCGGTTTGCCATCGGAAGCCCAGCACCTTGACCACGGTATACGCGACGAACGCGTTCTCGCCCATGTACGGTGCGATCGCGAATGGCCGGTTCGCGTAGAGTCCCATCGCCAGGCTTCCGAACACGGCGGTAATGATCGTCGCAACCATCGAGGGGCCGGGCGGGATGCCCGCGGCCTTCAGAATCGCTGGATTGACCGCAATGATGTACGACATGCTGACGAAGGTGGTGATGCCCGCGATGATCTCGCGCCGGAAATTGGTGCCGAGCGCTGCGAAATCGAAATAGGCGCGAATCCTGTCCAACATCCTGCCCATCCTGGTGCCCGCCGGAAGCCTTTCTCGCGACCTGATATATCAGCCGCCGGTTTTCCCGTTAGCTTGTCAATGACCGGCGAACATTTTTCATATTCTATGCGGGTCTTGCTTTAAAGCTCGTTACCTTGTCTATTTGGATGGTCAAAGGGGGGTCTCTTGCTGGCAAGCGTATTGTCAAGCTCGCTAGTCGGTATAGATGCGTTCGCGGTTGAGGTCGAAATCGACATCAGCCATGGTCTGCCCGGCCTTCGAACCGTCGGATTAGCCGAAGGCGCGGTGCGCGAGGCGACCGAACGCGTCAGATCGGCGATCAAGAATACTGGCTACGAATTTCCCAATCGCAAAATCACGGTGAATCTTGCGCCGGCCGATACGCGCAAGGACGGCTCCGCTTTCGACCTGCCGATCGCTTTGGGGATTTTGGCTGCCACCGGCCATCTCCGACAAGAACGTCTGCGCGATCATCTTGTGCTGGGCGAGCTCGCGCTCGACGGCCGCGTCAAACCGATCAAAGGCGCACTTCCGACCGCGCTGCTCGCGCGCGAAAAAAAATTCAGCGGCGTGCTGCTGCCGCGCGAGAACGCGGACGAAGCCGCGGTGGTGGGCGATCACACCGCGATTCGCGGCGTTTCAAGTCTCACCGAAGCTTTCGAATTTCTCGAAGGACTGAAGGAAATCCCGCAGGCCGCCTGCACCTTGAAGGATCTGTTCGAGGCCAACAGCCAGTACGAGGTCGATTTCAGCGAGGTCAGGGGCCAGGAGCAGGCCAAACGAGCGCTCGAGGTCGCCGCTGCCGGTGGCCATAACGTTTTGATGATCGGACCGCCTGGCTCGGGCAAGACCATGCTGGCGAAGCGGTTGCCGACCATCCTTCCCGCGATGACGTTTCAAGAGTCGGTCGAAACCACCAAGGTGCACAGCGTGATGGGCTTGATGAACGGGCAGGCGCTGATCGCCACGCGTCCGTTTCGCGCGCCGCATCATACTATTTCGGACGCCGGTCTGATCGGCGGCGGGCCGATTCCGCGTCCGGGCGAAGTCAGCCTGGCGCATCATGGAGTGCTGTTCCTCGACGAGCTGCCGGAATTCCGCAAGAACGTGCTCGAAGTGCTGCGCCAGCCGCTCGAGGATGGCCGTATCACGATCGCGCGCGTGATGGGCACATTGACCTTCCCGGCCAACGTGATGCTGATCGCGGCGATGAACCCCTGCCCCTGTGGATTTTTCGGTGATGCGCAGCACGAATGCTCGTGCGCGCCGCTGATGATTCAGCGCTATCGCTCACGAATCTCGGGTCCGTTGCTCGATCGGCTCGACATCCATATCGAAGTCCCGGCGGTGAAGTACAAGGAGCTGACCGAGCCGCGGCGTGCGGAGAACTCGGTCTTGATAAGAGAACGGGTCAACCGGGCGCGCGAGCTGCAACTCAATCGATTCCGGAGCATGAGCATCTTCTGCAACGCGCAGATGGGCGCGCGGGAGCTGCACAGCTTCTGCCAGGTCGAGAGCGCGGGCGAGCGGCTACTCGAGCTCGCGATCAATCGCCTGGGACTGAGCGCGCGTGCCTACACGCGGATTCTCAAGGTGGCGCGCACCATCGCGGACCTCGATGACAGCGAGCAGATTAAGGCACATCACGTGAGCGAGGCCATTCAATATCGTTCGCTCGACCGCCCGACGTCGTCCAGCTATCACTGACGGCATTTTCCACCAAATTCGAAGCGTTTGGGCAGGCTGGATCTGTCGCGTGGAAGGTCTAGTATGGCGTGGTTCGCGTGGTCGATATCCCCCAAAGGAAGCACTGACGATGGAAGCAGCGACCAAAATCAAGCCTCAGTATTCCTATCAGCCACACGCGGATGCTGCCGCCGACGTACATCCGGCAGTCGATGCCATCCTGGGCGCAAACCCGTTCGTCGGCCTCGATCCTCGCCAGATGATGGGCGGGCTCGGGATGATCCTGATGCGGATGGCGTCGCGGCCCGACTTAATCGCCGGGCAGGCTGTGGAACTGACCGCGGAGCTGATGCGAATAATCGCGGGCGCGTCTGAAATCGAACCCGACAAAGGCGATCGCCGCTTTGCCGACCCCTCCTGGAGCGATAATCCGCTCTACCGCCGCTGGATGCAGGCTTATCTCGCGTGGCGCGCCTCGATGCGCAAGACCGCGGTCGACTCCAGTCCCGATTGGAAGCGCACCGAGCTTGAGCGCTTCCTGATAACACTGCTGACCGAGGCGCTCGCTCCAACCAACACGCTACCTGGCAATCCCGCGGCGCTGAAACGCACCTTCGAGACCGGCGGCGTCAATCTGGCGCGCGGACTCCGCAATTTTCTCAGCGACCTGTGGAATAACGGCGGGATGCCGTCGCAGGTCGACAAGCGCCCGTTCGAAGTGGGCAAGAATATCGGGGTTTCGCCCGGCGCGGTGGTGCATCGGGGCGAGCTCTACGAACTTATTCAGTACGGTCCGACCACTGCCAAGGTTTACGAGCGTCCGCTGATACTGGTACCGCCGCAAATCAACCGATTTTACATCATGGATCTGGCGCCCAAGCGCAGCTTCACCGAGTACGCGGTGGCGCATGGAATCCAGTTCTTCACCGTAAGTTGGCGTAATCCGACGCCGGCAAATCGCGGATGGGGCCTGAATGAGTACGTCGCCGCCTGCAAGGAAGCGACCGAGGTCGCCTGCGAGATTACCGGCAGCCGCGATTGCAACGTCCTCGGGCTGTGCGCGGGCGGCATTACGTCGTCGCTGATGCTTGGTCATCTCGCGGCCGCCGAGGGGCGCAACGGCCGTCCAGGAGTCGGGCGGGTCAACAGCGCGACCCTGCTGGTTACGATGCTCGATACAAGCCTGCCGTCAATGGTCGGGATGTTCACCACCGAAGAACTGGTCGATGCCGCGATCCGGCGTTCGGCCGACAACGGCGTGCTTGACGGCAGCGATATGGCGCGAATCTTCGCGTGGCTTCGACCCAACGACCTGGTGTGGAACTACTGGGTGAACAACTACCTGATGGGCAACGATCCGGCGCCGTTCGATATCCTGTTCTGGAACAGTGACTCGACCAATCTGCCGGCTGCTCTGCACGCCGGATTCCTGAATCTGATGTTGCGTAACTCGTTGACCAAGCAAGGCGATATCGAGGTGCTCGGAACTCCGATCGACCTGCGCCGCGTCGATTGCGACATGTATTTGCTGGCCGGCACCACCGACCATATCTGCGCCTGGCGCGCTTGCTATGAATCAACCAGGCTATTCGGCGGCGACATCGAGTTCGTGCTGAGTTCGAGCGGTCACGTGCAGAGCCTGGTAAATCCGCCCGGGAATTTCAAAGCGAATTATTTCGTAAATCCGGTGTTGGAAGCCGACCCCGACACCTGGCTTCGCGGGGCGACCGAGACCAAGGGCACCTGGTGGGACCATTGGATCGAGTGGCTCACGAAACGCTCGGGCGTCGAGCGGAGCGCGCCAGAGACGCTCGGAAGCGAGAACTGTCCAGCCCTCGACGCCGCTCCCGGCCGGTATGTCCTCCAACATTAGGTTTGAAATGTACCCGAAGTTCCTCGCGTTCTCACAAAAATTTTACGAACATCTACGCTTCAAACGAGAAATTGTTGTAACCGGGATTGGAAAGGTGCGTATGCGTCGCAGGAGAATCGTACTTTGACTGCTTTGGACTCGAAACTCGGGCCGCTGAGCGAGATTAACCGAACTATTCGCGAAAATCGGATCGCCGACTATCGCTCGCCGGCGCTCGCGCTCGGGATACGTCCGGTCGAATTCGGCCACGGCATCTCGCGATGGTCGTGGAACGAGCAGCCGGCTGCCGCTATCAATCCCTTTGGAACCTTGAGTGGCGGCTATCTGGCGCTGTTTGTCGACGAGCTGTTTTCGACCGCCATCGGGTCGATGCTGGAAGATGGCGAATGGGCGGTTACGGTTGAGATCAAATGCTCTTATTTGCGGGCGCTAAGGCCTGGTGTGATCGAGGGGTCCGCCCACGTTATTCGCCGCGCCCACAGTATCGCTTTTCTGGAAGGGCGAGTGTTGGATTCGGAAGGGAAACCGGCGGTGAGCGCGAGTTCAACCTGGTCAATCGGACGCGCGTGAAATTGGCGGAAGAGCGTAAAATCGACCGTTGTGACTGGACTTGCGGAAAGCTTGGGCAAAGTGACAAGTTTGACGGAGTGGCTTAACCCGCCGGCTTTGGCTATATTCGTGGGGTGCACGCTAGCTAGACATTGAGCACAGCTTACGGATACCTTCACGTCCCCGCAAAGCTGTTAACCTTAAGAATTCATTATGTTCGATAGCCTTAGCAGCCGCCTCGAGGCGGTCTTCAAGAAACTTTCCGGCCAGGGCCGGGTTACCGAGCGCAATATCGAAGAGGCGTTGCGTGAAGTGCGCCTCGCGCTGCTAGAGGCCGACGTCAATGTCAACGTCGTCCGCTCATTCGTCGAGCACGTCAAGAACAAGGCGCTCGGTCAGGAAGTGCTGCGTTCGCTCAGTCCCGAGCAGCATCTGATTAAATTCGTCGCGACCGAGCTGCGCGAGGTAATGGGCGGAAGCGCGCGCGAGCTCGACCTCAAGGTCAAGCCGCCGGTCAAGATCATGCTGGTGGGCCTGCAGGGCTCGGGCAAAACCACCTCGCTGGCCAAGCTCGCGCGATGGCTCAAGCACGAGCGCAAACGCCATCCGATCATGGTCTCGACCGACATCTATCGTCCGGCCGCGATGGAGCAGTTGCGCATTCTCGGTGCGCAGATTGGCGTGCCGGTGGTCGAAAGCCATGAGGCAGAAGACCCGATCGAGATCGCAACCCGTGCTATCGGGCGCGCCGAGCTCGGCGGTTACGACGCCCTGCTGATCGATACCGCGGGCCGCCTGCAGATCGACGACGAGCTGATGGACGAAGTGGCGCGGCTGCAAACCGTGGCGCGGCCCCATCATACGATCCTGGTGGCCGACGCGATGGGCGGTCAGGACGCGGTCAATATCGCCCAGGGCTTTCATGACAAGCTCAAGCTCTCGGGGTTAATCCTGACCAAGCTCGACAGCGACGCGCGCGGCGGCGCCGCGCTGTCGGTGAAATCGGTCACCGGAGCGCCGATTCTGTTCGCCGCCACTGGCGAAAAGCTCGAAGCCTTCGAAATCTTCCATCCGGATCGCCTCGCCTCTCGTATTCTTGGGATGGGAGACGTGCTGACGCTTATCGAGAAGGCGCAGCAGGCTTATGATCACAACCAGGCCAAAGAGGTCGAGCGCAAATTCAAGAAGAATGAGTTCACGCTCGAGGATTTCGTCCAGCAGATGGACGCGCTTAACAAGATGGGCTCACTCGGCGAGCTGCTCGGCATGATTCCGGGGATGAAACAGCTGGCCGGGCAGGCGGATTCCGACGAGACCCGCCGCGAATTGAGCCGGATCCGCGCGATTATCAATTCGATGACAATTCAGGAGCGACGCAACCATCTGATTCTCAACGGCGGGCGCCGCGCCCGTATCGCCGCCGGCAGCGGCACCTCGGTTCAGGAAGTCAATCGTTTCATGAAACAGTTCGAACAGACCCGCAAGCTGATGAAGAAGGTTACCCGCATGGGCGCTGGCAAGACCCTGATGCGCGGCCTCGGCCTTGGCGGCGGTTTTCAGGGAGTGCGTTGATGGCGTTAGTGATGAGATTGCGCCGCCATGGCGGCCGCAAAAAACCTTTCTTCCGGATCGTGGTAGCGGATTCGCGCTCGCCGCGCGATGGCCGCTTCGTCGATCAGATCGGTACCTACGATCCCGCTTACGATCCGCCACGAGTCAGTTTGCGGAACGAACAGGTCGAACGCTGGCTCAAGGCCGGCGCGCGGCCCAGTGAAACCGTTGCTAAGTTACTAAAGCAAGGGCGACAAAATTCGATGACAGGCTAATCCGCTGTTCGCTGGAGCCCACCCATGAAGGAGCTAGTCCAGTTCCTGGCCGAGCATCTGGTCAATAACCCTAGCGCCGTCGAGGTCAAGGAAACCCAGGGCGATACCGCTTCGATATTGGAGCTGCGCGTGGCCAAGGAAGATCTTGGCCGCATAATCGGCAAGCAGGGCCGTACTGCCAAGTCGATTCGCACCATCTTGAACGCGGTCGCCTCACGCACTAATCGCAAGGTTGTCCTCGAAATCATCGAAGAGAAGTAACTCCCCGGGTTCCGCGACAACTGCCACGGGGACACCGGCGGATCTAATCCGCATCGGTCAGATCGGCGCTCCTCATGGTCTGCGCGGCGCGCTCAAGTTCAGGCCCGACGATCCCGGCTCGACGCTGCTCGATGACCTGCAGCGCGTCTTTATCGAACAGGCCGAGGCGCCGGTCGAATACCGTTTGCTCGAGACCGCGCCGCTTAATCCGCGTCAGATGAAAATCATGGTCGAAGGCATCTCCGACGCGAACACCGCCGGTCAGCTTCGCGGGGCCACGGTCTTCGCCGCCAAGAGCGATCTGCCGCCGACCGCCGAAAACGAGTTCTATTACTTTCAGACCGTCGGATGCGAAGTCAGAACCACCGACGGCCGTGTGGTGGGCCATATCAAAAGCACTTTCTTCAGCGGCGCTCATGATATCTGGGTAGTTGCGAGTGAAGGCACCGAATTCATGGTTCCGGTGATCGAGGACGTGGTGAAATCGATCGATATCGAAGCGCGCCGCGTCACGATCGACCCGATTCCAGGATTGCTGGACTGAATCGCGAGCTTCGGCTGCGCGCAAGGCGATGGAGTTTCACGTAATCACGCTGTTTCCCGAGATGTTCGAGTCGCCGTTTCG
>DATJOQ010000414.1:0-6928 GCA_035506935.1 Binataceae bacterium (SeqCode)
CTCGCGATCGTCAACACCGTCGATTTTTTTACGCCAGTGGTTGACGATCCCTTCGTCTACGGCCAGATCGCCGCGGCCAATGCGCTCTCCGACGTGTACGCGATGGGCGGTGAGCCGCGGCTCGCGCTGAATATCGTATGCTGGCCGCAGTCGGGGTTACCCAGCGAGATGCTCACCAGGATCCTCGAGGGCGGCGCGGAAAAGGCGCGCGAGGCTGGAGTCGTGATCGCCGGCGGCCATAGCGTAGTCGACGAAGAAGTCAAATACGGGATGGCGGTGACCGGTGTGATCGATCCGCGCAAGATAATCCGCAACGTCGGCGCGCGAGTCGGCGACGCGCTGCTGTTGAGCAAGCCGCTCGGCACCGGAATCTTGATGACCGCGTTCAAGCGCGATCATCTGACCGACGAGCAGTACGCCGCCGCGATCAAGAGTATGAGCGAGCTCAACGCCGCGACCGCGAGCGCGATGCGAAAATACGAGATTCACGCGGGCACCGACATCACGGGTTTCGGACTGGTCGGGCACGCGATGCAGATGGCGGAGGGCAGCGGCGTCACGCTTAGGTTCGAAGAATCAGACCTGCCGCTGTTACCGGGCGCGATCGAATGGTGCCGCGCGCGCATGATTCCCGGCGGCGGCGTGCGCAATCGCGAATTCTACGGCTCGCGCGTGCGGATTTCGGCGGAAGTTGCCGACGAGATCGCCGAGCTGGCGTTCGATCCGCAGACCTCGGGCGGTTTGATGCTCGCGATGCCCGAGAATCAGGCGCTGGCACTGCTCGGCGATTTGCAGAAGCAGGGCAATCTGGACGCGGCGATTATCGGCAAAGTCGTCGCGTTGGGCGAATATCCGATCGAACTCGCCTAAGCGTCCTCGAGTCCAGGAAACGGTTATTCGATCTTGAGCATAGGGATCACTTCGCGCGCGAAGCGTTCGAGCTGGACGTTGCGCGCCTCGCCGGTGCCGATCACGTCGATCGAAAAGTCGCGCACGCCGGCTTTGATGAATTCCGACATCCTGGCTGCGATGTCGGCGGGACGCCCGAGCGCGCCGTAACGCCGCGCCGGCTCGCGGAAATCCATCCCGTAGCGCTTGCTTAGACTTTCGGTCGCGAGATCCAACGCGCGTTCGTACGAGTCGTCGATCAAGCAAAAGAGCAGAACTCCGGTGCCGAAGCGCTCGATTTTGCGGCCATGCTTCGCCGCCTGCGCGCCGATAAAATCCAGCCCCTCGCTGATCCGCTTGGCTGACACCACGTAGGGCATCCATCCGTCGCCCAGAATAGCGGCGCGTTTCAACGCCGACTCGCCGCGGCCTCCGACCCAAATGGGCGGACCGCCCGGGGTCAACGGCTTCGGTTCAAGCCGGATTTCGCCGAACTTAAAATATTTTCCTTGATGCGCAACTTTCGGCTCGGTCCACAGGCGGCGCATCAGCGGGAGCGATTCGTTGGTGCGCCCGCCGCGCTGCTTGACCGGCACTCCTGAGGCTTCGAATTCGGGCGGAAATTCGCCGCCCACGCCGATGCCAAATATCAGGCGTCCGGGACCCAGCAGACGGTCGAGTGTCGCCACCATCTTGGCCGTCGCGGTGGGATGACGTAGCGGGACCAGATACACACAGGTGCCGAAAATCATTTTCGGCGCGAGCGCGGCAAAAAACGCGATCTGCGTCAGCGGGTCGTTGATCGGTCCCTGGAAGGCGATGTGATCGCCGATCCACAACGCCTCGTAGCCCCAATCGACGTAGTTCTTTATCATCCGGCGCGCCTGATCGCCGTCAGACGCCTGGGTCATCACGCCAAATCGCAGCCGATTATCCAGGGGCAAAGCGTCGCTCATCGTTTAGTTCTCCGTCACGGGACGTATCGTCGTTATTTTTTGCCGCCGGCGGAACGCCGTTCGCGACCAGCGCGGTGGGCCCGGGTTGCCGACCTGCTCTTTGCCGGTGCTTCTTCCGAACGAGCCTGCTCAGCCGCGGCCGGCTTTGCGCCGCCGCGTTTTTCGAGCGAAGCCTTGAGCGCGCTCATCAGGTCGATCACCTGCGCCTTGCGAGCCTCGGGCGCGGCTTCGGTAATCTGCTCGCCCTGGATCTTCTTCTCGGCCGCTTCCAGCACGCGTTCGCGATAGCGGTCTTTGTACTTGTCGGGCTCGAACTTCTGCGACGTCAGTTCGTCGATCAGACGTTCGGCAAGTTGCAACTCGCTCTCCTTGACCGAAGATTCCAGTCCGCGGTCGACGTCCGCCACCGAGCGGACCTCGTCGGCATAGTACATCGTATGAAGGATCAGGCCCTTCTCGTGCGGACGAATCAGCACCAGGTGCTCCTTGCCACGCATCGTGAACTGCGCCAGCGCCACGCGCTCGCTCTGCGCCATCGCTTCCGACAGCAGATGATAGGCTTTGGCCGAAGTCTGCTCGCATCCGAGGTAATAAGGCTCCTCGAAATAAACCGGGTCGACCTTCGAAAGCGGAATGAACTCGCTGATCTCGATCGTGTGATCGCCGCGCGCTTCGAGCGCTTTCAACTCCTCGTCGGTGAAAGTGACGTAGCGGCCCTTCTCGACCTGGAAACCGCGCACCAACTCGCTGCGATCGACGATAGCGTCATCGACGGGGCAATAGATCTTCTGCTGGATTCTGCTCTTGTCCTTGTCATGCAGCAGGTTGAAGCCGATCGCCTTTGAGGTTGTGGCGGGAAAAAGCTTGACCGGGATCGATACCAAGCCGAAAGAAATGGTGCCGGTTGCGATAGATCGTGCTGCCATAGACGCCTCCACGGCTCAAGTACGCGGCGGGGTTTCGGCGAAGGTCCCGCGAACCGCGAATAATAACATCATAGCAAGCTGATCATATACAGTAGGCAGAAGACGGTGTGCCTCTTATTTTTTGGGGCGAATATACAACGAAAATGCCGCTCGACAAGTATCGCCGCAAGCGCAGTGCTGAGCGTACGCCGGAGCCGTTCGGCAGCGGTGCTTTGCAAGGGCAAGAGAAAGCCGCTGGCGGAATGTTTGTCGTGCAGAAGCACGCCGCCCGGCGCCTACACTACGATTTTCGGCTCGAGATGGAGGGCGTGCTGCGCTCGTGGGCGGTGCCCAAAGGACCGTCGATGAATCCCGCCGACAAGCGCCTGGCCGTGATGGTCGAGGACCATCCGATTGAATACGGCGATTTCGAGGGCAAGATTCCCGAGGGCAATTACGGCGCCGGCAACGTAATCGTGTGGGATCGCGGTGAATATCACACGCTCGATCCGATTGGCGACGCCGCACGCGGCGTGCGCGAGGGCAAGCTCGATATATCTCTCAGTGGATTCAAGCTGCACGGCGCGTTCACCCTGGTGCGCATCCGCGGCCGTCAAAAGGGCGACAGCGGCGACAAGCAGCAATGGCTGCTGATCAAGAAGCGTGACGAGTTCGCCAATGACGAGGATGTGCTCGCGGCGCATCCGCTGTCGGTGCTGTCGGGACTGCCGGTCGAGCAAATCGGCGAGGCCGGAGGAATCGGGCGCGAGGTCGTCGCCGAGCTGCGCAAGCTTGGCGCCCCACAACTCAAGGGCAAGCTCGGGGCGGAAGCTTTTCCATTGACGCTCGCCAAACTGGTCGACAATCCGTTCGACGGCGATGGCTGGCTTTTCGAAATCAAGTACGACGGTGTGCGCGCGCTCGCGGTGCGCGACGGGGCGCATGTGAAATTGTTCGCGCGCAGCGGCACCGAGATCACCGGCCAGTATCCCGAGGTTGCGCTCGCCTTCGACGCGCTGCCGTTCGAACGATTCGCGATCGACGGCGAAATTGTCGCGTTCAACGAAAGCGGCCGGCCGAGTTTTCAGATGCTGCAAAGGCGGATGCACGTGCAGGATGCGCGCGATGTCGCGCGACTGAGCTACTCGACCCCGGTGGTGCATCTCGCCTTCGATCTTCTCGCTTTTGAAAATTTCGATTTGCGCCCGCTCAAGCTCGAGGAGCGTAAGCGGATTCTTTCGGGGCTGATCAAAGGCGAAGGACCGATCCGCTACTGCGATCATTTCCCGGCCAAGGGCCGTGATTTTTACGACGCGGTGGCCGCGGAAGGCCTCGAAGGCATGGTCGCCAAGTGTCGCGATTCCCCGTATCGCGGCAAACGCACCGGCGATTGGCTCAAGATAAAATGCCCGACGGTGCGCAGGTTTGTGATCGGCGGCTACACCGATCCCGAAGGTGGCCGCGCGCATTTCGGCGCCTTGCTACTGGGCCAGTTCGAGGCCGACGGACAGTTGCGCTTCATCAGCAAGGTCGGCACCGGCTTCAGCGAGAGCAGGCTCAACCAGATCTTCAAGCTGCTGAGCGACCGGAAAATTCCACGTTCACCGTTCAGGACACCGCGCGCCGCCGAACCGTCGATTCCGCGTCACGCGCATTTCTGCGAGCCCGAGTTGGTGTGTGAGGTGCGCTTCGGCGAATGGACCGACGAAGGCGGCATCCGGCATCCGAGCTTCCAGCGCTTGATCGAAGACGCCGACCCGCGCGAGTGCCGATACGAACCCGCACAATCCGAGCGCGCCGCAGAGCAAACTTCTACGCCGTCGATTGGCCAACCGGCAACGGTGCTGCAGGCGACTCAGGCCAGCTCGAAGCCGGCAGTCAAATCCAAGTTCGTCTCCGGGACGAAAAATTCCGCTCGCTTCCACAACGGCGCTGATTCGAAGGTTCCGCAACGAAGCTTCACCGTCACCAATCCCGACAAGATTTTCTGGCCGGCGGAAAAATATACCAAGCGCGACCTGGTGGACTATTACCAGGCGATCGCGCCATGGATGCTGCCCTACCTCAAGGATCGGCCGGTGATGCTGGTGCGCTATCCGGACGGAATCGATGGCAAGAGTTTCTACCAGAAGGATGCGCCCGGTTTCGCGCCTGAATGGCTTCGCACCGAGAAAATCTATTCCGAAGATTCACAGCGCGAGATTTCCTACTTCATCCTCGAGAGCAAGGAAGCGATTGGCTACATGGCGAATCTCGGCACCATCCCGATTCACATCTGGTCGTCGCGATTGCCTCATCTCGAGCGCCCCGATTGGCTGCTGTTCGATATCGACCCGAAAGGCTCGACCACCGAGCGTGCGATCAAGGTTGCTCAGGGCGTGGGCGACGCGCTGCGCGAGATGGGATTGCGGCCATGCCTCAAGACTTCGGGTCAGATGGGTTTGCACGTGATGGTCGGCCTCAAGCCGCATTATACTTATGAGCAGGCGCGAATGTTCTCCGAGTTGATTGCTCAGTTGGTGGTGGCGCGGATGCCAGAATTTGCCACGATCAATCGCAACACGCGCTCGCGTCAGGGCAAGGTTTATATCGATTACCTGCAACTCGGTCACGGCAAGACGATCGCCGCGCCGTTCGCGGTGCGTCCGCTCGCCGGTGCGCCGGTATCGGCGCCGCTTAAGTGGGATGAATTGCGCGCGAATCTCGATCCCGCAGCGTATAACATCAAGACCATGCCGAAGCGGATGGCTCGATTGTCACGCGATCCCTTCATCGGCGTTCTCGAGGATCAGCAGAGTCTGGAAGACGCGATGCCGCAGCTCGAAGCCTTGCTCACGGAGGAACGTGCCCATCAGTGAGCTGAGCCTGGCGCTGTTCAGACGATCTTACTAAACCATAGCTGTGGAAACCGTCCTCGGCCGATTTCCGACTCAGATCGAACGTCCCGAACCCACCAAGTTCGCCTGGCCGATCGTGTTGCTGCCGGAACTGTTCACCACGCGGCGTCATCTGGCGATTCTGATTGGATTTCTCGCCACCATCGGATGGGAAGTATACGCACCAGATCTTCGTGCGGCTGCCGGCCGGGACGGAACTCCCGCACTCGGCCGCTGGAGCTTCGAGCAACTGGCTGGGATAGCGGGCGAAGCGCTCGAGGCGATCGATCGCGAGGCTATCGTGCTCGGCCACGGTTTGGGCGGCCTGGTCGCGCTCAAGATGGCAGAGCGGCCGCGGGTGAAAGCGTCGGTCGCGTTGGCGCCGTTAGTGCCCGGTCTGCGGACGCCGATGTTCATGCGTCCCGGTAATCTGCCAGCGATCTGGCTGAAACGCCCGCTCAAACCGCCAAGCGGGCGACCGCTGCTCTACATGCTGACCGACGTCGAACCATTCCAGCGCGAGGGCCTGATCAAAGCGATGGTCTCTGATGCGTCGGTCGCGGCGGTTGAAATCGTGCGCGACGCGATACACATCGCCGCGAACAGCTCCGTCCCGCGCCTGATCGTGGCGGGCGGCAGCGATCCGCTGGTGCCGCCGGATCGCGTGGCTGCGTTCGCTTCGCAAATCGGTGCGCAGTTCAAATCGCTGCCCGGCCAGGGGCATTGGCTGGTCGGCGGGCGCGCGGTCGAGCGTGCCGTCAGCGAGGTCCATCGATTTCTGGTGCGCTCACTCGGCCAGGAGCTGCTGTTGCTCTATCCTGAAGAATGGCGCGACGAGCCGGCCTCCGACGATTAACGCACCGCGGCTTTGCTTGCTTCCAGCGCTACTCACCGGTCGGTAGATTCGCAGGTTGATTGGATTGAAGCCGCGGATCGTCACTGGCGATGCAGTGGCCTTGCAGAACTTCAACCGCCTGGGCCTCGTCGGGAGTCTGCGCGCTCCAGATCGGTCCGTACCATCCGTGCACCGCGAACTGCTGATTAGCCAGTGAATCGCTGCAATCGATTTTGCTGTCGTAATTGCCCACGCGATGCCATTTGGACAACGGGTCGGTGACGGCGGCAAAACCGTTCTGAGTCATCGGCGGGACGATCAGCAGCCAGGCGCCGGTTGTGGGCGCATCTGGCTTGGCGGCCGACGCGCAACCTGCGGCTGCCAGAGCGAGCGCGGCAGCGTAAGCGAGCTTTGGAAGCGGTTTCTTCATGGTTTTTCTGGGAGTGTTCACGCACGCTCATTTTCAGG